>JADKJR010000011.1 GCA_016720925.1 Betaproteobacteria bacterium
GCGGGACGGTCACTACACCCCCTGACCGCGCCATCGCTTTCACTGACGGTCAGTGGCGCCTATGCGCCGAATGATCCTTCGGTCCGCACCGTGTACCACCGGCAAAACGATGCACAAGGCATCTATACCGCAGCCACCGGAACAGGCCCCTTTGCCGCGACCCTGACCGGGCTGCAGCCAGGTAAGAAACATCGTCTCACTGTTCGCCGTTGACGCGATGGAAGGCACGTCAATAAATACGTCAGGCGCCGGCATGGGCGGTACTAGCTCGATGATCGGCGCGCCGATCGCCTTTGCGTTCATGGCGGTCAATCCCCGGTGATCACCACGGCTCACCGCTGCCGGCCGGGACTGTCGGCAGCGCCTACAGCCAGCAACTCGCCGTGACGAGTGCTGCCGGGACAATTTCGCTTGCCCGCACCGCCGGCACCTTGCCGGGCGGATTGACGCTGTCGCCTGCCGGGCTTTTGTCTGGCCCGCCTTCACCAGGCACGTCGACGTTTACGGTGACCGTCACCGATTCATTCGACAGCACGGCGAAGGACTTTCCTTGACTATCAATCGGGCAACTCCCACCGTTGCCGTCACACCGCACGGTGCTTCAACAACGGCACCAGCGTCACCTTCACGGCGACCTTGACCGGTGGTTTCCTCGACAACAGGAAGCTTGAACTTCAGGCGGGCGCCACCGTCATCCACCGGCTGCGGCGCGCAGGCCCGTCACCAGCAATAGCGCATTGTTGCACGACCAGCACGCTGCAGGCCGGGGCCTGTCGATCACTGCGGTGTATAGCGGCGATGCAGATAATGTAGGGTGCGACCTCGCCAGCCTTCACGCACGTTACGAGCAAGATCTCCACGACCACGGCCGTCGGCAGCAGCGCCAATCCGGTCACAGCCTTTAGCGCCGTCACCTTCCTGCCGTCGTCAGCGGTGCATCACCCACCAGTACCCGCAACTTCAAGAGCGGCGGGACCCCATCGGCGGTTGCGGTGCAAAGACCCGGCGTCAACTTCGCGCAATGCACGACGACAATCGCAACTCTCGGTACGCGCGTGATCACCGCCGATTACAGCGGCGACGCCAACAATGACGTGAGCAGCGGCACCCTGAGCGGTGGCCAATTTGTCACCCCTCCCGTTATCGCCGTCGCTCCTCCAACGCTGCCGGGCGGTGCTGTCGGCGCTGCCTACAGCCAAACCCTCGCCGCCAGCGGCGGGACGGTTGCCTACACTTTTGCGTTGTCGGCCGGTATGCTGCCTGGCGGTCTGACGCTTTCCAGCGGCGGGCAGTTGAGCGGCATACTCACCGCAGTCGGCACCTTTAACTTCACCATTGCCGCCACCGACGCGAACGGCTTCATCGGTGCGACCGCCTATGCGGTGACGATCAACCGGGCCAGACCGTCACCTTCAGCCCCGCCTCGCCGATGTCGTTGGGCGCCGGCCCGGTGACGCTGACGGCCACCGCATCCAGCGGCCTGACCGCATTCATCTTTTCCACCAGCAGCGCGGCCGGCATCTGCACTGTTTCAGGCAATCAACTCACCCTCGTCGGCGTCGGCACCTGTGCCCTCACCGCCACCCAACCAGGTGACCTCACCTACCCAAGCGCGTCGGCCAATGCGAATGTGGTCATCAACCCGGCCTTTACCGCGGTGCATTCGCGTAAAACGCACACCGGCGTGGGACCATTTGACCTGCCCATCAATACAACCCTCATCGCGCCCTTGGTGACGGTCGAGCCGCGTGTCATTGGCAGCGGCCACACCATCGTGTTCCAGTTCAACGGCCCGGTTGCGAACGCGGGGCCGCGAGCACCACGGTTGGTGCGGTGGCGGCCACCGCGGTGGGCAATGAGGTGCTGGTAACACTGACTGGCGTGGCCGATAACCAGCGCGTTGTCGTTACGCTGGCCAACGTCAATGGTTCGGTGAACCCGCCACCTGCCGCCATCGGCTTTCTGGTCGGCGATGTCAACAATACGCGGTCGGTCAATTCGAGCGATCTTGGCTCGGTCAAATCGCGATCAGCTCAAGCAACAACCTCGCTGAATTTCAAGTTCGACTTGAATGCGAGCGGAAGTATCAACGCCTCGGATATTTCGGCGGTCAAGGCGCGCTCGGGGTTGTCGTTGCCGTGAAGCGCCGAGACGAATCGAGATGCCGCGCTTGCCGTGTCGACCTCGATGCATTGTTCGCCGTCAGCACACGCTCGCTGCAGGGTTAAGCGCCAGCGGCACGCGTAAACGCATATTGCCAAACTCTAGCACTGGTGCGGCTTGCTGGCTTTTTCTGCCTGCGAAGGCGCGTTGGTTATAGAGTTTGCCCATTTTTTTCTGCGCGAAGGGAGTCATTGTCGGCCGCGCAATAGATCCATGTCCTAGGCGCGATATGCCTTCAGAATACTGTGAGCCGGGTCCGTTCTATTTCTCCAATTGATGATTCGGATGCATTGATAATTTGATGTTTTCGGCTGGAAGGCAATTCGGCCCAACTTCCACCGCCATTCAACACGTTGAACGATCGAGAAGTCGGAAAGGCGAGACCCAATGAAGTCCGTCAGTACCCGGAGAAAAGCAATCAAACGGCAATCAAAGGGGCCGTGGTCGATATTCCTCACGGCAAATGAAAAGAAACCGACCACGGCCCGAATGGCCAATAAAGCGACATCCCCACGCTTCGCCAAAAGCGATATTCCACGGGTTAAAAATGCGGCGGCCACCTTCATGATTTCCGGAACAGGCGGCCCCGATGTTTACAAAGGGCAAGGATATATTGTCCGCGCACAAAGGCATGAATATTTCCCCCACGGAGTTCATGGCAACGCTGGACAATGCCCTGGATGCGCTGAAGAAAAACAATGTCGGTCAGCGGGAGCAGGAAGAGGTTTTATTTGTGCTCTACAGCATGCGGTCGCAGGTTGTGCTTGTCTGAATCGGGCGGAGTTGAGGGGGAATTGTTGTGCTTTCCATTATTAGTGGCACACAGTATTCCCGTTCGCCCGGAGATCGAAGGGCATTCGCGCCGGAAGCCCTTCGATACGCGAAGCGTACCCTGTCCTGAGGCACTCGAAGGATTAGGGCGAGGGGTACAAATTTGGCAAGGCGAACAGTATTGGATCAAACACTGAGGCTTCCCATGTCCAGAGACGACATAGCCAACGGCGGGCGAGCGTGACGCGGGTCACGTTGCCTGCGCGGGAAAAGACTCGGCGTGATGGCCATTGGGAACTTCTATTTACCTCAATATCTGTCGCCCCGGGAATATTGACCCTCGCTGCTTTGGCTCCGAACTCTATGGCAACGGACAACTTGCGCCGAGCGGCACCAGATCATTCAGCGGCCCGACAAACGAAACCTCCATCACATACAGGCACGCGGGGCCGGGTTTCAGCGGCGTAAAGGTGAGCTTGGTGAGGGTTCGGGATATGCGGGACGGACTTTCCTCACGTACTCGATTGATGCGACGAAGTGTCACCTCGCAGTACCGGACGCGCGCGCAATCGCTCCCCCAATGACTTGCGCGGCCCTGCTCCGCAGCGCGTGCTTTTCTCGTTCGATGAACAGGAATTCCGCGTCGGATAATGACTTGCCGACATCAATCGACGAGGAGACCACAGTGCAAGCACCGCCTTGTGGGGCCCACGCCTGAAGGCTGGTCAAGTCGTCGTTCGCATGCCAGCGCCCCTTCCCTTTCGCCGCCCCTGTCCCTGTCCCATTCCCTTTTCCATTCCCTTTCCCCGCTGCGGCGTCAAAATAGAAATGGTGTTGTTCGCCTCGGCAGAGTCCTGCCGCCGTCAATGCCGGCACGGTGCTCAACGAGACCGACAATGGATGGCGCTCGCGTTCGATGGAATGGGAGTGCGCCTCGAGGGAATTCCAGTCAAAGGACAGGGCAGGCGACGAGTCCGCCAGAAAGCGTTTCAAGGATGCGCGTTGCTCCGCGCTCAATGTGACCGATTTGAAATCGACTGTAAGCGCTTGGGCGCCGGTAAGCGTGCCCAGTAGCAGCAGGCACAGCCCGACTCTCCTGACACAGACGGACTTCATTGAGCCTTTCCTTTCCCTCTCCGCGATCGTTCAGCGTTTTGAATGGCGGTGGACGTTTGGCAGTATTGCCTTGCCAACCGGAAATATCAATTAGTGGCGGATTCAACTTCAACGTGCGAAGGTTGATCATGCGACGCGCTTCAAATATTTCCGCGAAAAATTCCAAGCTCATCGCTGGTCCGTTCGGCGCCATCGGCGACAGGCCCAATTGTCACGAAAGTCCACTTCAGCCCGCTGCCCCGGTGAATATTTCCTGATCAATTGCGGCAGGCCTGTCGTTGCGCGGCGACAATTCGACGCGTGTTTTTGCTGAAAATTGCCGCGCGTAGCGGCTAAAGGGATGCTGGCACATTGTTTGCCTTGTTAGTCGGCTCATTACACTGTGGAGAAGCAGCGTGCGCCTAAAATCAATAATTTGCGCGGTCATCTCAAGTGTCAGTTTTGTTGCGATGCTTGCCTCGCTCGATGCGAGCGCATTGACAGTGACCGGCGTGGTGTCGCGCAAAGCACACACCGGCGTCGTCGGCAACGCGGATCGCGTAATCGACCGCAACGCCGCCATCAGCGGCGCAATCACGGTGGAACCGCGCGCCATCAATTCCGGTCACGCCATCGTGTTTCAGTTTGACGAAACGATTGCCACGGCAGGCAGTGCGTCGGTGATCGACGCATTCGGTGCCACAGCCGGTAGCGCCACCGCGCAGGCATCCGGCAGCACGGTCATCGTCGCCCTCAGCAATGTCGCCGACGCGGGTCGCGTCACCATCCTGCTCAATGGCGTGAACGGCACCCTCGATACACAAGTGTCGGTCGGCTTCCTGCTCGGCGACACGAACAACAGCTATAACGTCAGCGCGGCCGATATCAGTGCGGTCAAAACCCGGTCAGGGCAGGCAGCCAGTATCGCAGCCAACAATTACGGGTTCGATCTCAACGGCTCGGGCGTCATCAACGCCGCCGATATTGCGGCGGTCAAGGCGCGCAATGGCCGTTCGCTCGCATCGGCACAGGCCATTACGTTGACGGATGTGTATGTTGCCGGTTTTGAAAACAATGGAACAAGCGATGTCGCCAAAGTCTGGAAAAACGGGATCGCCACTGCGCTGACAGATGGAACCAATAACGCAGAAGCCACTGCTGTGCATGTATCCGGTGCCGACGTATATGTTGCCGGCCGTGAATTCAATGGCAGCGTATTCGTGGCCAAGGTTTGGAAAAATGGCGTAGCGACACCGCTAACCAATGGAACATTCAATGCAAGGGTTGTTTCCATTTTTGTCTCCGGCGCGGATGTATATGTTGCGGGCTTTGAAGGCAGCGCAACGAACAATGTCGCCAAGGTCTGGAAAAACGCCGTGGCCACAAGTTTGTCGGGCGGAACGAATGACGCAAACGCCTATTCCGTTTTTGTTTCAGGCGCCGATGTTTATGTTGCGGGCTATGAATTCAATGGGACTTACAACGTTGCCAAAATCTGGAAAAACGGTGTCGCCACAATTATCAGCAATGGGACGAGACAGATAGATCTCCGTTCGGTTTATGTCTCCGGCGCTGACGTATATGTTGCCGGTAGTGAGAACAACGGAAACACCTTTGAGGCCAAGGTCTGGAAAAATGGTGTGGCGACAAATCTGACCACACCCGCCAGTGATGGAAATGCCTCCTCTGTTTTTGTCGCCGGTGCGGATGTCTATGTTGCGGGCTCTGAAATCATTGGCGGCAAGCGTGTTGCCAAGATGTGGAAAAATGGTGTCGCCACGGCGCTATCCAGCGGGACAAACCACTTCGATGCGACTTCTGTTTTCGCCTTCGGAACCGACGTCTTTGTTGCCGGCTATGAGCAAAACGGTGTGACATTTTCGAACGCTGCCAGAATCTGGAAAAATGGCCTTGTCACGAACTTATCCGCCGGAACCAATCCGGCGACTGCCTATTCCGTTTTTGCGGCAGCCTCCAACACGCCGGGCTATACCGTCGGCGGCACGCTCAGCGGATTGGGTGCAGGCAAAACCGTCGTGCTGCGTAGTAGAGGCGGCAACAATTTGACGCTGAGCGCGAACGGCGCATTCACCTTTACCAGTGCGCTGGCCAACGGCGCAGCCTATGGCGTGATTGTGCTGACCCATCCAGCGGGGCAGGCGTGCTTCATGAGCAATGGCAGCGGCACAATTGGCAATGCGAACGTGAGCAATGTGAACGTCATTTGCGGCATTGCGGGTGCCAGCGGAAGTCTTGATACAAGCTTCGGCAACGGCGGGTTTATTGTCCATGGCAATGCCGCGGGCGGCAATGGTGCCGACGTGGGCCAGTCCATTGCCATCGATGCGAGTGGCCGCATGGTGGTGAGCGGATACAGCACCGACAGCACGGGAAGTTCAAACATCGCGCTGTGGCGCTACAACGCCAACGGTACGCTTGACACCACCTTCAACGGCACGGGCGTTCTCACTGAAGTGGGAATCTCCTGGAACGGTGCGGCGATAAACGAGGGTGTGGGTGTCGCGATTGATTCGCTAGGCCGCATCGTGGTCGCCTCATACACTCTGACCGACCTCAACAATGGGGTGTGGACGACAGTCGTCTGGCGCTACAACCCGGACGGAACCCGCGACACGACTTTCAACGGTGTCGGTGTCGCCAACTTTCCTTTTGGTCAGATGCAGAGCATCGGCTACGGTGTCACGATCGATGCCAGCGACCGCATCGTCATCGGTGGAATCGCCTGGAATGGCACCAGTTGGGACTTGGCAGTTAGCCGAAATATTGTCAGCGGTGATCTGGACACCTCCTTCAACGCAGTCGGCTACGCGACCCATGGTGGCGCCGCTGGCGGAAATGGCGAAGATGTCGCACAAGGCATCGCCATCGACGGAAGTGGCCGCATCCTCCTGACGGGTGGCAGCGTCAACGCGAACGGCGCCAGTGACATGACGGTATGGCGCTACAACGCCGATGGCACGCTGGATACCACGTTCAACGGCACAGGCTACTTCACCTACGTCAGTCCGAACGGCGGGACGAGCGAGAGGAACAGTGTAGGCAGCACCATTTCCGTCGATTCGACTGGCCGTATTGTCGTCATCGGCCGGAACGTCCCGGTCGCGAATAGCCTCGATGGCGATCTGGCAATTTGGCGCTTCAACAGCAATGGGTCGCTCGATACCAGCTTCAATGGCACGGGCATGGTCACACACCACAGCGCGGCCGGCGGCAATGGCCACGACGACGGTTACGCGGGTGTGATCGACAGCACAGGCCGGATTTATGCGACCGGACTTAGCTTGAACGCGGTCGGCGACTACGACATGGTGCTGTGGCGCTTCACAGCCAACGGCTCGCTGGACACGAGCTTCAATGGCACCGGATTCGTGGTGTATGCAGGTACTGCCGGTGGTATGGGCGCCACTGACGCCGGGCGCAGCCTGAAAATCGATTCCAGCGGCCGGATAGTGGTGACGGGAAACAGCCGCAACGCCGCGAACAACTCGGAAATGGTTATCTGGCGGGTCAATCCGTGATGGGTTGATCACCCTGGTGTCTGCCAGAAGGGCACGCGTTTCGCCTGCGTCAATACCTGCATGCCGCCACGCCAATCAAGGGCAATCGGGATAAGAGGGATTGAGGGGCCCGGACTCATATTTGTTCAAAACAAGTTGCGCCGGCCGGGGGGGGGGGTGGGCGGTGCCCCGCAAACGTGACACTAGGGTAGATGACGTTATCAGTCATCATGCTATGCGGGTCAATACATGCGCACCATTATCGATTTGCCAGAGTCACAACTTGCTGCACTACGTGAGCTTGAACAGCGCAAACATGTTTCGCGGCCGGGGCAGCGCAACGGGGTCTGCGGGCAGAAAAATTGGGGGGGATGAGTCGCCCGCATGAAGGCGCTATTTGATACCAACATCCTTATCGACTATTTGAACGGCATTGCCGCGGCCAAGAAAGAGCTTGACCTCTACGAGTCGCGCGCCATCAGCATCGTCACCGGGGGGGGGGGACGGGCTGGGTGATACAACGCGCGCGTTTCTCAGCTTCCGTCTCAGGGAGCCGATCGCCGAAGGGTCACGGCCGCGAACGTAACCTGAAATTGCCGGATGCCATTATTCTCGCGACGTCACTTGAAACTGGTTTAATGCTGGTGACGCGAAACAGTAAGGACTTCGATGCCAAGCTGCCGGGCGTTCGGCATCCATATCGGGTTTGAAGTACCTTTCATGCGTTTGAGTCCAGGGCCATGGAACTGCAAGTAACTGTGTCGTGTCGGTGGCGTTTATCGCAATGCAGCGTCGTGGTGAATGGCTCATGGCCGCTGCCGTGCAAAGAACGCCCAGATCATTTCCGGTCCGTTCGGCGCCATGGGAGACGGGCCCAATAGTCGCGGACGGCGCCAGTACGGTTGCGGGAGGCCATGTCCCCCGCCGTGAATGGCAACGAGTTCCACTTCCACGATGGGGTCGATGTCTTTGGCGTCCTTGTCTTTGCTGTCCTTGTTTTTAGCGTCTTTCTTCCAGAGAACCTGCTCCACGCTTACACCATCGGCCACCGTGGTCTGAGTCGTTGCGGGCGTGCCGGCGAGTTGGTTGCGGTTTGCAAAATATTGAGCTGACTCTCGCGACGAGCGGACATTGCCGCCTTTGTAAAACAAGCCGAGGAGATTAACCTCTCCGCCCGCGAACGGGACCAGGGGGTCGCGGGTGCCGTTCATGATCATGACGGACGTGCCTTGGCCTTGCGGTGTGCATTTGAAATTTTCCGGCGCCGGTACGTTAGCCGCGACCGCTGCCACCGCACGGAATCGCGAGGGCGCTTCCAGCGCAAGACGCATCGACATGAAGCCGCCCGCTGATACGCCTGTCGCAAACACGCGGCGACGGTCGACATCGATTTCGGTGATGAGCTTGTCGACCAGCGCATTCAGGAACCCGACGTCGTCGACCGCGGCCCCGTTCACGCGGAAATCACCGACTTTGCTGCAGTCGTTCCAATCGAAGGTGTATGCATTGGGATAGACGACAACAAAACCATGTTCGTCGGCCAGGCGCTCGAAGCCATGCCCCGTCCCGATTCGAATTTCCGCCGCGTGTTCACCCGAGCCGTGCATCACCAGCACCAGCGGCGCGCCCTTCGGCAGCCCGCGCGGGACGTAGGTGAGGTAAGTCCGCTTGAGCCCGCCGACCTCGATGGCGCCCTTGCTCAGCGTGCCGGAGAGTGGCGGCGGCGCCGGGTCGGGCGAGTAGATGAAGTATGCGAACAGCGCGGCGGCCAGAGCGATTAGGCCGAGCAAGGTCAGCAGGCTGATACGAAGGAAGCGCAGGAATTTTTTCATGGTGAGGCTTTAGGTAAACAACGGGAGCGTAACACCATGGCACTACTTGGAATCTGTCGCCCCGGACTCACTCCGGGGCGACAGTACAAAAGTAGTGCCATTCGCGTCAGCGTCATTTTTTTGTAAACAAAAAATGCTGCCCACTTTTGTTGGCTATTTGCGCGTCGGCAGAATCGACGTCGCATCCCAGAAAGGTATCGCGCCGTATTCCCATGTCCACGGAACGCCTGCTTCACCAATGATCGAACGAACGATCGCCGGAAAGGCGGGCTCTGCGCGCACGTCGTTCGACAAGATCACCACGCAACGTTTTCCCGCTTCCACGCAGACCCACGTATTGGCGGTGGTGTCGTTGTGCCCACCTTTGAAAAATCCGGGGCCTTGTGGTCCGCTGAAGGCGATGACGCCCAATGCGGCGGACAGTTCAGGGATGTGTGCGGTGGCGGGTTGTGACTGAAGGCTGGGAAACTGGGTGGGGGTTGTGATCGGCAATTGCGGGCGCACCATTTCCGCGCGCGCGGCGGCGCTCAAACGGTCGCCGCGCACATAGCTTGCCGCGAGTTGCGCGACGTCGTTGATCGTCGTGTCCATCGAGCCGGCGGTGCGCACACGGCTGCGCTCGTCATGCGGCTCCACTTTGCCATCGATGCCAAAGCCATCGGCGAGGTTTGGCCGGAAGTCGGCGCGCCATATCAGGCTGGTGCGCGTCATGCCGTTGGGCGCGAAAATGCGGCGATTCATTTCGGCACCGACATCGAGTCCCAGGCCGCGCTCCAGCACAAACTGCAGGAGCAGTATTCCCGCGCCCGAATACGCATAGCGTGCGCCGGGGTCAAAATGCATGCGCAGTTTTCCATCGGGCTCAAGAAAGGCAAAATTGGCAAAGCCCGCGCTATGCGTCAACAAAATGCGCGCGGTGATTTTGCGCCAGCGCTCATCGCCCTCCAGCCCCGCCCATGGCGCATAGGCGCGCGCGTCGGCCGCACTCGAGTAGCTGGGTAGTGGCTGCGGTAAATAGTCCGCAATTGGTCGATCCAGATCGAGCCGGCCTTCATCGACCAGTTGCATCACCAGATACGCGAAGGCGGATTTGGTAAGAGATGCGCCATACATCACGGTATCGTTCAACAGCGGCTCGTTTACGGCATTGCGAACGCCGTATGCCTTGCGAAAAACCACCTTTCCATTGTCCACCACAGCCACCGCCAGCCCACGCGCGCCCGTGGCAGACATGGCCGCCTGCACGGTGGTGTCGATTGCATCAATCCGGGCAAACGGCGTGACGGCGGGCGGAGCCAGCGTGGCGCACGACGTTACGATCAGCGTCATGAGCGAAATGCGCGAAACAAGCACCAAGTTTCGCGGAGGAGACTCGTTTTGCGATGTTGCCGGCATTGTGGTGGTACTCCTGATCGAAAGAGGTCAGCTTCAATTGTATTGAAAACGAGTAACGCGGCTTCCTCTTGTTACCGTGATTTCATCACTTCCCCCTCTGCGCCCGGCCAAAAGCGGCCACCAGTGACAGCGGATCCACCATCGCCATCGCATCCATCGCGACCGGCACACCGTTTCCGCCGTTCACGAAAATCACCAGGCCGTCGCGGGTGGCGGGCTCGATGTAGACGATCGCGAATTCTCCCCAGTCGTTGCCGGTATTGGAGAGAATGGCGCGGTCGCCGAATCGATAGGTAATCCACCCGAGACCGAATTCGGTGACGTCCGGGCAGCCCGCAATCGCTACTTGATCGATATTCGGTTTACAGGCGGCCGGTGCGGGGATGTCGACTTGTCGGCGCAGTCGCTCGGCTGCAACGGCTGGCGTCAGCCCTTCCTGGTTGATGACGCTGATGATGAACGTCGCGTAGTCGCCCGTGGTCACGAACAGGTTGTCCGCCGCGTTCGGTTTTCCCTCCCTGGCAAGATCCGCGGGCTTGAACGCGCCGTCGCGGTCCATCGGCATCGCAGTGCGGCCTTTCATCCAGCTCCGTTCGCTGAATGCGGCACTCTTCATGCCGGCGGGCGCGAATACGGTTTCTTCAACCAGCGATTCAAAGCCCTTGCCGGTCTTCTTTTCGAGATAGCGGCGTAAATATTCATAGCCTTCGCCAGAATAGGTGAAGCCACTGCGGGGTTCGGCGGTGAACGCAAGTTTCTTGTCCTTGTTTTGAAAACGCCAGTTGGAAAAACCGGTCTGATGGCTGAGCGCAATGCGCGGCGTGAGCAGCTTTTGGCGCGGGTCGTTGGCGATATCAGGATCAATCCAATGTGCGGACATCGGCTCGTCGAGCGATATCACTCCGGCCGACACCAGTCGCATGGTGACTTCCGCGGTGACCGGTTTGGCGAGTGAAGCAACGTTGAACATTGTCGCCGCCGTCGCCGGTACCCCGGGCGACTGTTCACCGAACGTCCCGGTCCAGGTGATCCTGCCGTCCCTGATGATCGCAATGCCGACGGCTGCCGCGTTGTGCCGCTTCAAGCTTGCCTCCATGCGCGGGCCGACGTCCGAGAATGCCGGCGCAGTGGATGGTGCCTCAGGTGTGTACGCGCAACCGGCCAGCAGGCTGGCGAAAACAATAACCGGCTGAAAAAGAAAACGGGGTGGATGGATCACGATTCATTCCCTTGGGTTTGAGCGAGTCCGCTCGACCGACAGAGTGAGCCAGTCCACGGCAATTGTCGAGACGCTTGCGACGGGCGACGCAATGAGAACTTGTCCGCAAATAAGCGCGAATGCATGACGCAACAATTTTTGTCTCAAGCAAGGCGTGTTTTTCGCGGCAATAGCGAGCTATTGCAAGAAAACGCAGTGCAGAGTGAGGCAAAAAGGGCAAGCCAGGCATCGCGCCTTATTTGCGGACAAGTTATAGGTTGAGGGAGTTAGCGTGATCTTTCCCACGCTCGTGGTGCGGCGAAAACAAGTTCCAGGTTGGTGATGGCACCGAAATTCCGGCAAAACCCCAGCGCTGGCGCGGCTCCCAGGCCTAAATGTCTCTGCAAGCCTCACCAAATGGCGTTCTGCGTGATATTTCGCGGTGAATTGTTTGCCGTATATGCCCGTGCTACGCTCGCGATCTGGCATCCGTCTCTGGTTTCCCCTCTACACAAATCCACATGTCTTCCTCCGCATTTACCCGCCTGGATTTACATTTTCCAAGCGAGCTGCTATTGCGCGAAGCCAATAGCATCGCCCCTGCGCAATGGGCCCGCCACTTCAACACCGCTTACCACGACGGCGGCTGGCAGGGCGTCGCGTTGCGAGCGATCGATGGCGATGCGACGCGGCTATTTTCCGATCCGACCCGGCGCGCGACGATCGTCGATACGCCGCTGCTGGAAACGTGCCCGGCGATCCAGGCGGCGTTGCGCCAATTTTGCTGTCCGCTGCGGGACGTGCGCCTGCTCCGCCTTGCCCCGGGCTCGCATATTCGCGAACACCGCGACGATGATCTGCGCTTCGAACAGGGTGAAGCGCGACTACATGTTCCACTCCTGACGCATCCGCTGGTGGAGTTTTATGTTGACGACCAGCGCGTGATGATGGAGGCGGGTGAATGCTGGTATCTCGATCTTTCGCGGCCCCACCGCGTGCGCAATGCCAGCCCGATCGCACGCATTCACCTGGTGATCGATTGCGAAGTCAACGATTGGCTGCGCGAGCAAATCGCGCGCGGCGACATACCGGTGCGCGAAGCCATCACCCCTTCGGGCCAGGATCAATTTTTCGCCTTCCGCGAACGCGTGTGGGCAGATCCCGGCCTGGAGCAGCGCCTCATCGGTTGCACGGACAAGGACGTATTCACACAGACCGCAGTGACGATCGGCGAACTGAACGGATTTCACTTCAGCCGGGATGATGTCGCCTCCGCAATGTCGCGCGGCCGGCAAACGTGGCTTTCGCAATGGATGGTTTGATGCATCGGCTCGATTTCCATGGCTGGATTCCCGTGCGCTCATTCTTTCGTGGCGGTGAGATATTCATCGACTGGGCCTACTTCGGCGAACAGAAGCTGCGCGAACCGTTTTTTCGCGATAGCGTGGCCATCGCCATGCGTCTGCCATTCAACCAGGCGTTCCGACGCGAGACATCCGCGGATGAAATGGTGTCGTGGGCGGCGGCGCATCCCGGCGTGGCGCCCACAGCATTTATTTTTCACGCGTCACGTTGCGGCTCAACGCTGATGTCGCAAATGCTGGCGGCGCTGCCATCACACATCGTCATCTCTGAGCCACCCATGCTCGATTCGCTCCTGCGGGCGCACTACTTCATGGCCGGGCTTACCGCGCCGCAGCAGGTCGCGTACGTGCGCGCGCTTGTGATCGCGCTCGCGCAGCCGCGCGCGGGCGAGAACGCATTCGTGATCAAGCTCGATGCGTGGGACATTTTTGAGTTGCCCGTGCTTCGCCAGGCGTTTCCGGATACCCCGTGGATTTTTCTCTACCGCGATCCGCTTGAAATCGCCGTCTCGCAAGTCCGTCAGCGCGGCTCGTACATGGTGCCCGGCATCGTCGGACCGGCACAATTCCTGATCGACCCGAACGAAGCAGCCGCAATGAGCGAGGAGGAATACATCGCCCGCGTGCTCGGCCAGATCCTCGCGCAGGCCGTGCAAATGCTCACGCACGCCAATGGCCATGCGGTGCATTACAATCAGCTGCCCGTGTCGATGTGGAGCGATCTCGCCACTCTGTTCGGGGTGAACGATGTTCCAGCGAGCCGCCAAACGATGCAGCAAGCCGCGAAGTGGGACGCGAAGAATCCCTACTTCGAGTTTGTGAGCGACGCAGAAAGCAAGCAGCGCGAAGCGACGCCGCGTTTGCGTGCATTCGTGGACAAGTGGGCAACACCGCACTACCTTGCGCTCGAACGACTTCGCACCGGATAGACTCGATTGCGCTCAAAAACAAATATGCAGGAGACGTTGCGTGGAACTGGACGCTGAAAAGCTGAAAAAAAGTGGCTTCGAGGGCGCGCTCAACAGCGTGTTCTCGGTATCAATGGCTGGTCAGCCTGAGAGCAGCCAGCCATTCACGCTCACGGAAGTAAAGAATCGTCCGGCGCCGCCGGGATTCGAGCAGTTTTCCCTGTTGTTTCAGGGTGCCGCCGCGGCATTGCTGCCGCAGGGGACTTACATTTTCGCGCACGCAAATTTCGGTGAGCTGCCCCTGTTCACCGTGCCGGTTGGCAAGAACGGTGAATGTGTCCAATACGAAGTCTGCGTATCCCGGTCCACCGAGCACGATTAAGCGCGCGATCGATAGTTTGCGTGCATGCAGGCCAGTTGACATGACTAAGCTCTATCGGCCCGCGTTCTCTTTGGACGGCGTTCTCTTGCGGCAGATGGAAACTGCTGACGAACCCATTTTTCGCGGGCTGTATGCAGAGGTCCGGGCGCCGGAGTTGCGCGGTACCCATTGGCCTGACGCGGAAAAACAGGCGTTTTGCGATTCGCAGTACACGCTGCAGGACCAGCACTATCGCAACCATTACGCCGATTTTGAACCGTGGGCGATCTGCCTGGACGATGTCGTCATCGGGCGCATGTATCTTTCAACCTTCGATGGCCTGCTCATCCTGATGGACATCACGATTGCCGCATCACATCGCCGCAAGGGCATTGGTTCAACGATCTTGTCCGACGTCATCGGGCAGGCGGATTTGCAGGGGCGCGAAATGCGGTTGCACGTTGAAGCGGACAATCCCGCGCGGCGCCTTTATGAGCGACTGGGTTTTGTCGAACTGGAAAGAGGCGACATTTACCTGGAAATGCGCAGGCTGCCCTCGCGCGACTAAAGGCGATGGAACTCCGCGCGCAGGAAATTGCCGGCTCTCGTCGGCACCAGCAGCGCCGCAAAATCGCCCAGCGCCGGGTGACTCAGCAAATATGTATCTTGAGAGAGCCCTTTTGCCTTTGCGTCAAACTTGAGTGAGAACGCGAATTCGTGTGCGGTCGATTTATCGAGGCTCGGGTGCGGATGCCTCGCCGCGCTTACGTCGGTGAGCGTCAGCACGGAAACACGCAAATCTGGTTGCGACAAGGCGGTCGCGCGAAACTCCGTATTCAGGGCGCCACGAAAATCCGACGCCTTCAATCCGGCGTTTTCAATGGCCGCCGCACGAGCGAAATTCGGCACAGCCGTCGCCGCACCCAGCGACGTGGCGGCAGCCAGGAAGCGGCGACGCTTGAGTACGTTTGCGTGACTCATGTTGGAAGCCCTTTGTGACAAACAAGAACGACATGACGAAATTGCATTGCTTTAAATCCTGAAATACCGCTCAAAGTATACTATCGAAGGATAATTGAATTATTCTGCCAAAGCAGAATAACGCAATGTATTATTCACCAGTCTCGATGCATCGCGTGATCGTACAGGATCAAACTCCTGCCAAATAGGAAATACCGTGGCGACACCATTTATCGGCGAAATCAAGATGTTTGCGTTTAACTTCGCACCGCGAGGCTGGGCCTTTGCGAATGGCCAGCTTCTGCCAATAAATCAAAATCAAGCCTTGTTCTCATTGCTGGGCACGACCTACGGCGGCAATGGCATCACGACCTTCGGGCTGCCGAATCTTCGGGATCGCACGCCACTGCATTTCGGCGCCAGCGTTTTCGGCAACATTCCGCAGGGCAGTATTGGTGGTGAGGCGAATCACGCGCTCACGTTGGCAGAATTGCCATTGCACAACCACAGCGTTGTGGCGACAACCGCCGCGGCGCCCGCTACCGCAATCGGACCGGAAGGCGCGTTGCCGGCTACAAGCGCGCATCAGCCTTACCGAAGCGGTGCGGTACAACCGGTCGCGATGAAAGCCGGTCTCGTGCAAAACGCGGGGGCGGACAGCCACACGCCAACCTGCAACCGTATCTGGTGGTCAATTTTTGTATTGCCTTGACGGGTATTTTTCCGTCGCGCAACTAACCATCGACCTTTGCCCCAGCTTCACGATTGAGAAAGACTAAATGCCATGGCGAGTGTTTTTGTTGGTGAAATCAGAATGTTCGGCGGAGATTTCGCGCCACGGGGATTTGCGCGCTGTGACGGAGCCCTGCTCTCGATCGCAGAAAATAGTGTGTTGTTCAACCTGATCGGCACAACCTACGGTGGCGATGGGCAAAATACTTTCGCCTTGCCGGACATGCGCGGGCGTATTCCGATTCACCAAAATAGTACCAACAATATCGGCAGCGCCGGCGGTAGCGAAAATGTCACCTTGGCCGCCACGCAGATTCCGCCACACCCCCATGACCTGCGCGCCGGTGCGGGCGGTACCAAAACAACTTCGCCCGCGGACGCCTGGTTTGCGTCGGGCGGGCCGCAGCAATACGCGAGCAATCGCGTTGCGCCGCTCACCGGAACACTGCAACAGGGAATTACCAGCTTCGTTAGCCCACAGCCACACGACAACATGATGCCTTATGCGACGGTGACGTTCATCATCGCGTTGGAAGGCATCTTTCCTTCCCGAAACTAGGATCACGATGGCTTCTCCATTTGTCGCTGAAATCAGGATGTTCGGGTGTAACTTCCCTCCGAAGGGCAATGCATTTTGTAACGGGCAAATATTGGCCATCGCGCAGAACACGGCTTTGTTTTCGCTGCTCGGCACGACCTATGGCGGCAATGGGACGACAAATTTTGGGCTGCCGAATCTCCAGGGGCGCGCCGTCATGCATCCAGGTTCCGGGCCGGGCCGGACACCCCGCGTATTGGGCGAGGTGGGCGGATCGGCAACGGTCACCCTGCTCGCGAATCAGTTGCCCGCACATTCCCACGGCGTCATCGTGGCAGCAGCCGCCGACGGAACGGCAGATCGCGCCAACGCGACCGGAAACGTGCTGGCCAAGCCCGCTGATTCTGCCTACGCCAGCAGCGGTGCCGCGACATTGATGAACGCAGCAGCGGTGACACCAACCGGGCAGGGTCTCCCGCACAACAATATGCAGCCGTATCTGGCCATCAATTTCTGTATCGCGCTGCAAGGTATTTACCCGTCGCGCAATTGAGTGCGCGTCAGCATCGCGCGTTGCAAACGCAAACCTGAACAACATTTGCCGGAAGCCAACATGACGCAACGCAGCCCGATAGGATTCAATACTTTTTTTGGCGTCCTGGGTTTGATCGCGCTGGGCGTGATGGGTGTGATGGGCAGTCCGGCAATTGCCACCACGCTCACCGTCACCAACCTCAACGACGCAGGCGCGGGTTCGCTGCGTGCCACCGTGGGTGCCGCCTTGGCCACCGATACGATTGTGTTCACACCCACTGGCACCATCGTGTTGGCCAGCCCCATCAGCATTGCCGTCCCAATCACTATCACCGGTCCCGGCGCGAATTTGCTCACCATTTCCGGCAACAACGCGACGCGCATTTTCAATGTTTCCTCGATCGTCACCATTTCCGGCATGACGCTGCAAAACGGTCTGGCCAACAGCGTTGCGTTGCGCGGCGGCGCCATCAGCAACACCGGTTCGCTTACGCTCGACAGCGTGGCATTGAAAGCGAATGTTGCGTACGACGGAGGTGGCGCGATCTACAACGAGAGCGTCAGTGGCGCTACGGGGCAACTCAAGATCAGGAACAGCCAGCTCTCCGGTAATTCGATAAGCGATTTTGCGGGCATTGGCGGTGGCGCGATTCTCAGCACCAGCCTTGTCGGCACGGCGGCATCGGTCACCATTGTGAATTCCACCATCACCGGCAACAGCGCGAACGCTGGCGCGCTGGGCATGACCGGCGGCGGCGTCTATTTTGCGAACGGCGCGTTGAAGCTCGTCAATAGTACCGTGGCGGGTAACAATGCCGGAATTGCCGGCGGCGATATTCATCAGGCGAGCATTGCCGGCACCTCGCTCTCGCTACGAAATTCAATTGTCTCCGGCGGCGTGATCGCGGCTGCCGGCTATACGCCGGACGACATCGACATTTTCCAGCCGCTCACCGCGCCCATTGCTTCGCTCGGCTACAACATCGTCACCAATCGCTCTGCGGGCACGCCGTACGCTCCGACCGATGCAGCCAACGGTACCAACCCGCTGCTCGGTCCGCTCGCCGCAAACGGCGGCCCGACACAGACTCTGCTGCCCGGCGCGACGTCGCCCGCATTGGCATTTGTGCCGCTCGCATCGTGCGTGGATGACCTTGGCGCCGCCCTCGCGCGCGACCAGCGCGGTGTGCTCCGACAGGTCGGCGCAACAACCTGCGACGCAGGCGCCACCGAATCCATCCGCCTCGCCGCGGTGCAATCACGCAAACGCCATGGCGGAATTGACCGCGATCTTCTCGTTGATCGCACCGCGCCAATAAATGGCAGTCTGACGGTAGAACCACGCAGCATTGGTTCGGGACACCAGATCGTATACCAGTTCAACGGGCCTCTCGGCCTGCCGGGAACCGCCAGTGTCGTCGGTTCGAACGCGCTTCCCATCGGTAACGCGGCAACCGTCGTGAACCCCGGCAACAACAATGAAATCATCGTCACTCTCACCGGCATTCCCGACAATAAGCGCGGCACCGTTACGCTCAATACCGCGGGCAGTCTCGTGTCGACAATTCCGGTTTCGATGGGATTCCTGGTGGGCGACATCAACAGCTCGCGCGCGGTCAACGCGAGCGACATCAGCGGTATCAAATCACGATTGGGCTTGGCTGCAAGCGCATCCAGCTTCAAGATGGATGTCAATGTGTCGGGCACGATAGACCCTGCCGATATCTCCGCGGTCAAGGCGCGGTCGGGATTGGTGTTGGCACCGTAATAGTGAGATTTGCACTGCCACTCTGGCAGAGCAGGTTGCCCCCGGTGCGCCATATCTGCGGCGACATTGTGAACTGATTCGTCAAACGCGTCCGCGTATCGGTACTGATGCTGGCTGCCGGAAAAGATCGGCACAAGGAACGCTGCGTGACCGAAACCGCGCGGTCGATGGAATGAAGAAGTGACTTGTCCCGGGATGCTTTCGTCCCCTGAGATGACCGTGGGCGTAGACGACCACTACCGTGCGGTCGATATTTCTTGAATCTTCACACAGGCGCACGTAATTTTCCTTTCCGCTTGTTCCTGGCACCTGCGACAGCGCATGGGCCCAGCATTCATTTGAAAAATGCCTTCGCCGCCAACTCGCCAATCTGCTTTCCCATCGCGGCGCCGACTTGTCCGGAAGTCCGGTAGTGCACGCCGTCGTAGATGCGCGCCAGTTGTACTTCCATCACAAGATCGCCGAGGCGTGTCCATGTGCGTGTGGCGCCCGCCGCCGTCGGGCTGCTGGTGGTGATTGGCGGCGTGGGCCCGTTACCGATCTCCGCTTCAAGCACGCCGCTAAGCGAGCCGCAGACAATGCAGTGCGCGCAAGGGTACTCCGGATGCATCGGCGTATCGATGAACGGTGTCCAGCCGGCGTCGCGCGTGGTGGCGTCGTTACCGTCGATGTCGGCATTGCGGATCGCGGTAATCGGGCGCCAGAAGTTGTAGGTGTACTTGGCGTCGAATATGGCGATCATCGAATCATCCATTGCCACGCCGGCGGCGGCCAGCAGTCGCGCGTTGTGCGTCACGTCGTGACCGGGTGCTACGGCAACAGAGCGCACAATGGGCCAATAGATCACCGGCATGGTCGCCTCCCAGAATCGCGCAATGTCGGTTTGCTCCTTGGTGCGCTGGGTACTGTTGGCCCCGCCCATTGCCTTGACCTCGTTGAAATCCCGTGCCCAGGTTTCACTGTTTAACGCCGGCGGCGGACCGGGCCGAAATTGCTGCGGGCTGGTCATGACCCACGGCTTGCGCAAAGCCACAGCTTGCGCAACCGGAATGATGGTTGGCACATAGTGACCCGCGGTGGTGTGTGGCCGGTAAGCATCGGGGATGGAAAAGGCAGTGGCGTCGCTCGCCCGCAGCGCAAGAACGGCAGCGGCCGCTTTTTCACCGACGGTAATGCCGTCGGTCTTGGCCGCGCTTTCGGGCACCAGCGCCAGCGCGGTCTGGTATGCGGCCTCGGTAGCGGCCAGTTGTGCCGGCACGGACTTGGAAAGAATTCCGCGCGTCGCCGCTGCAACGGCTGCGTCCACCGATGCGCCAGGTGCCGCTTCAATGCTGGTGCGGAATGGCGCATGGCGCTTGGTAATCGCATTGACTGCTTCATAAACGGCCACCTGCGTATTCGCCATCAAAAAAATATCTTGCGTATCTTGGGCGCATTTTTGATGTAGGTCAATTTCCCGACCGGCTCGACCAGAAATCATTTATGCTGACAGCAGCGTAACGACTCTCGACCATTGCCAGTCGAGTATGTGGGCTGATCTTTGCGCCAAGTGCTAGTTTCATTTGACGTACCGTGAGCCACGCCATTCCGAGGAGTCGCCATGCTGACACCGACCGCTGCAACGGAGGAAGAATCCGGACACCAGCACGCTTTTCACGTGCCGCAGGCAGCCGGACTGCAGGCATCCCGCATCACGCGGCGCGGCGTCCTCGCTGCATCAATGGCATGGGCCGGCGCAGCACTCACAGGTGGCATCGCACCTGCGTTCGGCAAGAAGCCCGAGCTGCGCCAAACCGCGGAAGATGCACTCGGGCCGTTCTACCCCCTCACCGTTCCCGCCGACCAGGACTTTGATCTCACCGTTGTGGCGGGAAGAGACGGCCGCGCGCAGGGGCAACTGTTGTATGTGAGTGGCCGCGTGCTGAATACGCGTGGCGAGCCGGTCGCCGATGCGGTGATCGAACTCTGGCAGGCCAATGCCTTCGGACGCTACGCGCACCCTGGCGACAACAACCGCGCACCGCTCGATCCCAATTTTCAGGGCTACGCCAAAATCCGCGCCGGTGCCGATGGCAGCTATGGTTTCAAAACCATCAAGCCGGGCGCATACGAAGGCCGCACCGCGCACATTCATTTCGACGTGACGGGGAAAAATACCCGCTTGATCACGCAGATGTATTTCGAGGGCGACGCGAGAAACGACACGGACGGCCTGTTGAAGCGCCGCTCGCCAGAATCCAGAAAGACCCTCATTTCTCGATATGGCAAGCCGTCGGGGCAGCAGGAAAGCAATGCACTGGTGGCGCTGTGGGATATCGTGCTGGCGTCGGGATGATGGGGGCGCACACGTAGCCTCGATGTCGCTGCCCGGCATTGAAGAGCATGGCGGGATCGCGTACCGGCGGAGGCTAATTCATGCGGTCGCTTCTCCGCCCTCCGGCCCCCAGAATACAACCCATGTCGAAAAATCGTCCGTGAAGTTTTCGAAACGATGGACGACGCCCGCTTCGACAAACAGAACATCATTGGCTTTGAATGTGCGCCGCTCATCGCCCTTCACAAATTCGCCGGATCCGCTGACAATGATGTAGAGCTCGTCCTGCGTATGCGGCTGTTGCGCATCCTGGCCGCGCGGCGCGTACAGGCCCACGCGCATGCTTCCATGGCGCAAAGGGTAATCAAAGCGCTTGCCATCGGTGCGTGCGGCGATCGCCTCTTCCACGCTCGCGAGCGAAAATTTCCAGTCGGTTCCAGCCATGCGATTTCTCTCCAGAAAAACCATGCAGATACTCTACACATAACCGATCAATCCGGTTCCCGCGCGAAATTCATGATCCAGTTGGTTTCCCATGTTGCGCCAGCGTCGACAGAGAATGCCTGCTCCCAGCGTGGCCTGTCCGGTTCAGGCATGGTCCACAGGAAACGCACCCGAATCGGCCGTTCGTCCAGCGTGTCGTCCGCGTAGAACGTGCCAACGCCTTTTTCAAAATGCCCGACAACCGGTGCGTCGAGTGTGCCCGGATGCCGGCCATCGAGCCACCAGATTGACCATTGCCCGGTTTCATCGTTGAACGAACGCAGGGTCACCGCGCGGTAAGCGCCGCCCGGCAGGTCGAGCGTGTTGTCGTCGAGATTGCCGATGCCACCCAGAATTTTCTGCACGACCGATGTGCCCGTGAATTCAATCCACTCATTGCAACCGACGAGGCGCAAGTTCAGCCTGCGGTGCGCGACGCGCCAGCGCCCGATGAAAAAATCGAAGTCGCCGGCACTTGATTGGGTCGTTGGCGTCATTTGACGGCCTTGCCATTTTCATCGACGCGCTCGAACCGCATCTTCCATGTCAGCATCCAGGTTTTCCCGCCATCTTGCGAGTCGAGCGCCTCCCACGTCACCTCGTTTTTCGAGATACGCCGCCATACTCCGCGCGCAAGAAAGGTCTTGCCGTCGATGACCTCCGAGGCAGTCCACGTGCCGACGCCGTCGACAAATCGGCCATGTGCCGGCAGTTGCAGCACGCCCGTGCCCGCCGAGACCCAGGCGTCGGACCAGGTGCGTTTTTCGCGGTCAAAGGTCCGCATGGCACTGCCGAATGGCTCGCCCTTGTCGTTTCGCAGCTCTTCCACGCTGACAAGCCCGTCAAGCAGCGTGAAGAATTTCGCCTTTGTCTGAAACTCGATCCATTCTTCGCGGCCGCTGCCCGGCTCTTTCATTTTTCGATTGGACACGCGCCAGTTGCCGTCGAGAAAGGTAAATCCTTCCGCTTCGGTAGGATAGGCACCAGGAATTTTGTTCGCTGCGGCAGATTGGCTGGACATAACGGTAACGGCTCCCATGAAAATGGCCGCAATGATGCCGGCGCGGATTGAAAAGAAAGATGTGTTGGTTGCATTTGGATGCAGCATGCGGACTCCCGTTTGATTGGTGAGCGTGCAGCATAAAGCGCGATACATGACACCGGATGTCATGTATTACTGGTACGATGAAAAATGCGTGCCAGCCGGTTACTGTCGATCATGATGTTGCTGCAGACGCGCGGCCGCATGAGCGCGCCGGTGCTTGCCGCCGAATTGGAGGTGTCGGTGCGAACTATCCTGCGCGATATCGACCAGCTTTCGGCGGCGGGCGTGCCGGTGTGGTCAGACCGCGGGCGAGACGGCGGCTTTCAGCTACGCGAGGGTTGGAGTACCGATTTGACCGGGCTCACCCAACCCGAAGCGCAGGCACTGTTTCTGGCAGGCCTTCCCGCCGCCGCCACTGAACTGGGATTGGGCAGCGCCTCGGCGTCGGCGCGCCTCAAGATGCTAACGGCGGTTCCCATATCGCTGCGCGAGAACGCCTTGCGCGTCGGCGCGCGATTGCACATCGACCCCATCGATTGGTATCGTGCCGCCACACCGCCGGTGCATTTGCAGGCGGTGGCGAACGCGGTCTGGCATCAGCGCGTGCTGCGGATTCGCTACGAGAGCTGGAACGGGACGAAAGATCGCATCATCAAGCCGCTTGGCCTGGTGCTCAAGGCGGGTATCTGGTATGTGGCGGCGCTGGCCGATGCAAACAAGCCGCCTCGCACCTACCGGCTCTCCAGTATTCAAAAGCTGGATGTGCAGCCCGGCACGTTTCGCTATCCCCGCAAATTCAACTTGGCGAGCTTCTGGCAGGCCGCCACCGAGCGGTTCGAAGCGGAAATCTACCGCGGTACCGCAACGGTTCGCGTGAACCCGCTCGGCATGAAACGCCTCGTCTCGCTCAGCGCGGCTGTAAGCGAGGCCGCGGCCCTCGCCACTGCCGACGCCGGGAAAAAGAACTGGTCACGTCTCAATATGCCGATCGAATCGATCGAGCATGCGGCGCACCAGTTGCTCGGTATCGGCGCGGATATTGAAGTACTGGCGCCCGTCGGATTGCGTGACCGCATCCAGGAACTGATTCACGCGACTGCGGCGTTGTACGCTGCGCGTGCCGATTGACCCGTCGCAATCTGGCAGGATCCAAGCGACAGCTCTTCGTTGAATGGAAAAACGGGCAAGGAGCATTCTGCGTTGCCGCGGAACTGTTATCGCGCCTCGAGCAGTGAATCCAGTTCGCCGCTGGCAAACACCGAAGCCGGCGCCTCCAGTTTTATCGCCGCGGGCGCGCGACCGCCGCCCCTCAGTTTTGGCCCTTGTGGCGCGGCGAAAGCCTGCTCATTCATGGCCAGCGACACCTTCGACCCGTCGCTACCGGCGAGTTCAATCCCGCCTGTATTGACGCGGACATAGGTGCCCAATTCCCGCGCGCTGTTCGCCTCCGGCGCGTGGACGATATCGAAATCGGTGCCGCGGATGCCAATGGTGGCGACAGGCGTTTTGAAGCGCACCGCGTCCGGCCGGGACTTGCCGACCAAACCGGTCACGTAGCGGATCGCGCCGATCACAAGTTCGATGGAGTGATTCAGTTTGTCGAATGCGCCCGCGTTTTCGACCCGCGTCAAAATGACTTTGGTGCCGGGTCGCACCAGCAACTTCGCGCCGTCGTCGAGTTGCACCACCACCGTTGCACCGGCAGCGGTCGATATCGTATCCCCCTCCCGCAATGCATCGCCTGAACCAATCGCGATCGATTTGTTGGCGCGTGTCACCGACACTTCGCCTTGCAATCGCTGGACGGCACCGGCCTTCACGGATCCGGTTTTCGGCCCGGCTGGCGAGTCAATTGCTTGCGACGGCTGTGACGCGCTGCCAATCGATACCGAATCATCCAGTGCCACCACTACAACTCGTCGATTCACCATCGCATGCGGATTGGCACTGTCGCGCGGATCGCTGCTGCCTTTGCCAATCGCCGCTAGCCGCGCCACGTTCACACCGGCATTGCTCACCAGAAACTGCTTCACATTCTGCGCGCGCTGCTCGGACAAACGCAGATTCACCTGCGGATCACCGACCGCATCGGTGTGCCCCTCGATGCGAAAGCGCCGTCCCGCGAGCGCGGGCGCGTTCATCGCGGAACCGAGCCTGGCCAACAACTCGCGGCTTTCCGCACTGATTTTCGCCGACGCAAATTCAAACTGCACGGATAAGTTCAGCTGCCCCGTCGCGGGTGCGGCGGGCGCGGCTGGCTTGCTGCCGAGGCTTCGCATCCGAATGCCGCTGGCGGTTCCCGGCGCTTGCTTCGCGACCAGCGCATCGACCATTTCATCCACTGAAGGCTCGGTCGCCGCGGCGGAAGGGACACAGTTGCTCGCGGCCAGCAATACGCAGATTGCCAGCAGGAAACGAAATCGAATGTGCGAGGTCGGCTTGTGGCTGATATGGCTCATGTGGCAATTCTAGCCCTGAAGAGGAGATGGCGAAAGTCGAGTACCCGGAGGCGACCGGCAAGCCGAGCCACATTGAAGACTGGCGCAAATGAGGAGCACGGGTACATTGCGCGACAAATCGAAACGGGCCCCGACTGCGCATCGCCGCATACTGGTTACAGGCTGGCTGTCGCGTGCGATGATCCCGCTGTCATCACCCGATAACCAAGGCATCCATGCGGATATTCTTTCTTGCTATATTGCTCGCCATGTCCAGTGCCTCCGCGGAATCGCAATCGCTGACCTTCCAGAAAATTCTTGATAGACCTGGGCTGGTCACTACACGCCCGGATCACAGGATCGCCTATGGCAAGGATGCTTTGCAATCTGGCGAACTGTGGTTGCCGTCCGCAGCGCCAAAGGGCCCGCTACCGGTGGTCGTGCTGATTCACGGCGGCTGCTGGCTTGCGGAGTTGCCGGGGCCGGAACTCGTTGCCTTTCTGGCGGACGATTTGCGCAATCACGGTGTCGCGGTGTGGAGCCTTACTTATCGACGCGTCGGCCACAATGGTGGCGGTTATCCCGGCTCGTTCAACGATATCGCGAATGGTGTCGCGCATCTGCGCGAGCTTGCGGGCAAGTTCAATCTCGATTTGTCCCGCGCGGTCGTCACGGGACACTCCGCCGGCGGACATCTCGCGTTATGGGTTGCCGCGCAGAACCGGATTCCCGCGGGCAGCTTGCTCAAGCGCGAACAGACGGTGAATTTCAAGGCGATCGTCGGCATCGCGGCGATTCCGGACCTTGCGCATTTCGCGCGCGCCGGCGCGCATGCGTGTGGAGATACGACGATCGCGCAATTGGTCGACACGGCAGGTCGCGCGCTTCCCGGTGGCGCGGCAAGCGCACCTTTCCGCGATACCTCGCCCTCGGAGATGTTGCCGCTGGGCGCGAAGCAGATCCTGATTCACGGCGTGTTTGACGGCATCGTGCCGCCAGCCATTGGCCTGCGTTACCAGATGCAGGCAAAAGGGAAAGGCGAAAGTATCGAGCTGGTCACGCTCGACAATGCCGGCCACTTCGAATTGATCGCGCCGTGGACAGCTGCAGGGAAGGTGGTCGTCGAGAGGATTGTTGAGGCGGTGAAATAAACACTTTCAGGCTTACTTGGAAACAGCCAGCAGATGTGACGCATTCTCCCGGCCGTGGGGCCGATCTTCGCTACAGCGCTGGATACGGTTTGCAAAAAACACCAGCATTGGCGGGGTTTTCCGGACGTTTTCGGCCTGGAAGCCTCGTCCACGCTTGACTTTGGCATTTTGAAAAAGCACCTCACCCGTGATCCGCCCGGCGAATCTCCTCCCGCAAGTCTTGCGCAAACGCCTCCGCCAGCGTCTGGCGCACCGCGAGTTGCGGAAAGATAATCGCGTAGCGCGACTCGATGGTTTCCTTGACCGGTCGCACCACCAGGTCCGGGCCGGCAAACGGAACCGCTGTCCACCTCGACACGAGCGTGATCCCCGCGCCCGCCGCGACCAACGCACAGGCGATTGACGAACTTGGTGTTTCCAGTACCACGTTTGGCGCCACACCCAGTTTGGAAAAAGCATCATCGATCTGATAGCGCACGTAACTATGCTGCGAAAGCAGCACCATGCGTTCGCCATCAAGATCTTTCAGGGAAATCCTCGCTTTCTTAGCCAGGCGGTGGCTGGCGGGCATTACTGCCATCGACTGCACCGGGTCGAATGGCTCGATCTCGATCGCCGGTCGCGAAACCGGCAACTCGACCACACCCACGTCGAATTGCCGCGTCGAGACCAGTTCCGCGATCTGGCGTGAAGGCAGGCTCTGGACGAAGACGGTCACATTGGGACGCGTAGACAGGAACCGGGTGATGCCACGCGGTAACAGCCACTGCGCCAGCGCCGGTAACGTGGCAATCCGCAAGGCGCCGGCACGCTGGAAGCGGATGTCCTGTGCCACCTGACCGATGCGCTCGATGCTGCCGTAGAGATGTTCGATCTCGCGGTATAACGCATCGGCCTCTGGCGTCGGCACCAGACGCCGTCCGCGCCGTTCAAACAGCGCGTAGCCGATCCGGAGCTCCATCAGGCTGATGGTGCGGCTGACACCTGGCTGCGTCACGCTCATCAGCCGCGCCGCCCCAACCACGCTGCCCGTCAACATCACGGCGCGAAAGGCCTCGATATGCCGCAGATTGAGTTCCGCTTTCATACATAACAGTTTGGCATATACAGGCCACAAAGTTTACCTGTTCAACCGATATTGCGAAGAATACACTTGCCAGGTCAAAGGGTCTTCCTCTATTGGAAAAGGCTCTTTCCTGCCTGTTGAACCAAAATGGAGATCGTTATGCGCAAAACTCTCACCCTCATGTGTTCTGCCGTCATGGCCGCATCCCTCAGTGCCCACGCCGCCGAGACCATATACGTTGGCGGATCGGGCGGCTCGACCGAAAAGCTGTTCAAGGAAACCATCATCCCGGCATTTGAAACGAAGACCGGCACCAAGGTTGTTTATGTCTCCGGCAATTCCACCGACATCCTCGCCAAGCTGCAGGCGCAAAAGGGCAAGCAGGAAATTTCCGTCGCCTTGATCGACGATGGCCCGATGTACCAGGCGATCGGCCAGGGCCTGTGCACAAAGGTCGAGGACGCCGGGTCAATCAAGGAGCTCTATCCCAATGCGCGCATGGTCGGCGACAAATCCGTTGGTATCGCCTTCATCGCCACCGGGCTCGCTTACAACAAGGAGATCTTCGCCAAGAACGGCTGGAAGGCGCCGACCTCCTGGAACGACCTCACCGATCCTAAATACAAGGGCAAGGTGGTGATTCCGCCAATCACCAACGGCTACGGCCTGCTGACATTGGTGATGATGGCCAAACTCAATGGCGGTGGCGAGGCCAATATCGAGCCAGGCTTCGACGTCATGACGAAGAAAGTGGCTCCGAATGTACTTGCCTGGGAACCCTCGCCCGGCAAGATGGCGCAGATGATGCAGACCGGCGAAGGCGCGCTGGTGGTGTGGGGCAATGGCCGGGTGCAGTCCGTTGTGGACCAGGGCGCGCCGGTCGAATTCGTTTACCCAAAGGAAGGCGCAGTGGTCATCATGGTCGCCGGCTGTGTGGTCGAAGGCGCGCCGCAAACGAAGCTGGGGCAGCAATTCCTGCAGCATGTGGTCTCCGCGGAGACGCAGACGCATATGGCTAACGTGCTCGGCTGGGGACCGGTCAACAAGACGGCGAAGATTGCGCCGGATGTGGCGAAGAAAGTCGTGTTTGGTCCCGAGAAGGTCAATGCACTGATCTCGCCAAACTACGACATCATCAACACCAAGCGCGCCGAATGGACCAATCGCTGGAACCGCGCGGTCGAGAAGTGATTCGTTAAGCCGGCAACTGGCGCTGAGTCCAACATGGCCTTCCTCGAACTCCAGGGCCTCGACAAATGCTACGACGACGTTACCGCCGTCGCCGACTTCAGCCTGTCGGTGACGAAGGGGGAGTTCGTGTGCCTGCTCGGGCCGTCGGGCTGTGGCAAGACGACCACGCTGCAAATGGTCGCTGGCTTCACGCTGCCCACGCGCGGACAGATTGTTCTCGATGGCCGCGACATCACCCACGACAAGCCCAGTCAGCGAGGGCTGGGCATCGTATTCCAGAGTTATGCCTTGTTTCCGCATATGAGCGTGGCTGACAATGTTTCGTTCGGACTGGAGATGCGCAGCGTTGCCGTGAACGAGCGCCGCCAACGCGTAGCCGACACGCTGGAACTGGTGCATCTCACACCGATGGCTGGACGCTTTCCGCGCGAACTGTCCGGCGGTCAGCGTCAGCGGGTAGCGCTGGCGCGTGCCCTCGTCATCCAGCCGCCGGTGTTGCTTCTTGATGAGCCGATGGGTGCGCTCGATGCCAAGCTGCGCGAGGAAATGCAGATCGAGCTGCGTGCGCTGCAGCGACGCGTCGGGATCACCACCATCATGGTCACGCACGACCAGGCCGAGGCGATGACGCTCGCCGACCGCGTGGTGCTGATGAACAAGGGCCGTATTGAACAAGTGGGACGCCCCTTCGAAATGTACGAGAACCCCAACGGCCGTTTCTCTTCCACGTTTCTGGGCAAGGCCAACGTCATTGAAGGTCGGACCGGTGGTGCGACCAGTGAAGTGGTTGAGGCCCAAGGCCACCGCCTGCCGCGCGGTGAAGGCAGCGCCACAGGCGAGGTCGACTACATTGTCCGCCCGGAAAAGCTGGAATTCGCCGCGGCTAACGCACTGGTGCGCGGCCGCATATCGGCGCGCGTGTTCCTAGGCAACCATTGGCTCTTCCAGGTCGATACACCACTCGGCGTGCTGCAGGTGACGCAGGCCAACGTCGGCTTGCCGCAGGCTGCCGAAGGTGACGAAGTGGGCCTCACCTGGTCGGCGAGCCATGCGCGCATTGTGCCGCGCGGAACCGCATCGTGAACGAGCCGCGCAACCTGCTACCGTACTGGCTGACGGCGCCGGGCGTGCTGGCGATGATCGCTTTTGTCGCGCTGCCGATGGTGCTGACGCTGTCGCTAAGCTTGTATCCATTTTCATCGTCCACCGGCGTCGGCGAGGGCCTGACCATTGCCAACTACGCCGACATCGCGCGTGACGAGTATTTTCACGTCATCTTCGCGCGCACCTTTGGCATGGCCGCGCTGGTCACGCTGATCTGCATCGTCATTGGCGTGCCAGAGGCCTATGTGCTGTCGCACCTGTCGCCGCGCTGGCGCGCCGTGTCGATGGTGGTCGTCCTCGGGCCACTGCTGATTTCGGTGGTGGTGCGTACGCTGGGCTGGGCCGTATTGTTGGGCAACGAAGGCGTAATCAACAAGATTCTGCTGGCAGCGGGACTGGTGACCGAGCCGGTGAAAATGATGTTCACCTTCACCGGCGTGGTCGTCGCGCTGGTGCATGTGCTGGTGCCTTTCATGGTGCTGGCGGTATGGGCCTCGTTGCAGAAGCTGGACGCGGCTACCGAGCAGGCAGCTGAATCGCTGGGCGCCGGATTGCCCACGGTGATGTGGCGCATCGTGTTCCCCCAGGTGATCCCGGGCGTACTCTCGGGCGGGCTGATTGTATTCGCGCTGGCGGCAAGTGCCTTTGCCACGCCGGCAATCATTGGCGGCCGGCGGCTGAAGGTCGTGGCAACAACCATCTATGACGAATTTCTCGGTAACCTGAACTGGCCGCTGGGTGCGGCGCTGGCGCTGGTGCTGGTGCTGATCGTGCTGGGCGTGTCGATGGGCGTGAACCGCTATATCGAGCGCAAATACAAGCAGGTGTTTGTGTGAGCAAAACGCCGCGCATCTTGCTCGCGTTCCACCTGATGTTCACGGCGTTCATGCTGGCGCCGCTGGTGATGGTGGCGCTGGTGTCGTTCACCGACAAGGGCTACATCGCGATGCCGTTCGAAGGGGCATCGTGGCGCTGGTACCGCGCGATCGCCGACGCATCCGATTTCGTGACCGCATTCTGGCGCAGCCTCGGGCTGGGGGCGGCGGCAGCTACGCTGGCGACGCTGCTCGCGGTGCCGGCCGGCATGGCGATCGCCTGGCACCGGTTTCCGGGCCGGGATGCGTTGCAGGGACTGCTGCTGTCGCCGTTGATGGTGCCGCATGTGGTACTGGGCATCGCGTTGCTGCGATTCCTCACGCAGATCGGTGGCTCGAGCACGCTGTGGGGCCTGACGGCGGCGCACACGGTGATCGTGTTGCCCTACGTGCTGCGGCTGGTGGTGGCGGCTGCCACCGGGTTTGATCGCAGCATTGCACAGGCCGCCCAATCGCTGGGCGCATCGGGCTGGACGGTGTTCCGCCGCATCGAATTGCCATTGATCCTGCCGGGCGTCGCAGGCGGCTGGCTGATCGCATTCATCAACAGCTTTGACGAACTGACGATGTCGATCTTCGTTGCGTCGGCCACGACCGAGACGCTGCCGGTAAAGATGTATCACCACATCGCTCACACGATCGATCCGCTGCTGGCTTCCATTTCCACCGTGTTGATCGCATTGACACTGGTGCTGATGATCGTGCTCGACCGCTTCTATGGGCTCGATCGCGTGCTGTCGGGCAAATCGTGATGGCCTCGGTCGAAGTCGACACGCTGGTCATCGGCGGCGGTGTGGTGGGCATGGCGATCGCCTATGGACTCACGCGTGCCGGTGAGCGTGTGCGACTGCTCGACGAAGGCGACGACGCCTTTCGAGCCGCGCGCGGAAATTTCGGCCTCGTATGGGTGCAGGGCAAGGGCCACGGTAATCCGGCTTATGCTCGATGGAGCATCGCCGCGGCGCGCCGCTGGCCCGATTTCGCGCGGGAACTTGCCGAGCGCACCGGCGTCGATGTCGAGTTATCGCAGATAGGCGGCATGACGATGTGCGTAAACGACGCCGAGTTGGCCGCGCGCGCTGCCGATCTCGCCACCGTGAGAGCAGAAATCGGCGGCGATTATCCGTTCGAGGTACTCGATCACGCTGGTGTGCGCGCACTGTCGCCGCACATCGGACCTTCGGTTGTTGGAGCTGTGTTCTGTCCGATGGATGGTCATATCAACCCGCTGCGGCTGTTGCGGGCGTTGGTGCAGGGCTTTGAATCGCTGGGCGGTGAGCTGTGCGCCGGCGTCCACATCGAGTATGTCGCTCGACGGCAAGGCCAGTTCCATGTGCGCGCCGCCGGCATCGATCACGTGGCGGACAAGGTTGTACTCGCCGCAGGGCTGGGCAATAGGGCGCTCGCGCCATTGGTCGGCCTGCAGGCGCCGGTGAAGCCCAATCGGGGGCAGATCCTGGTCAGCGAGCGCGTGCAACCATTCTTGCGCCACCCATCGCTGCATGTGCGGCAAACCGGCGAGGGCGTCGTGCAGATCGGCGACTCAAAGGAGGATGTGGGCTTCGACGACGGCACCACGCTCGCGCAGTTGGCGCGCATCGCCGACCGCGCGATACGCTGCTTTCCTTTGCTGGCAAACGTGAACATTGTGCGTACCTGGGGTGCGCTGCGGGTCATGAGTCCTGACGGCTTTCCGATTTACCAGGCGTCGCGCGAGTGCCCCGGCGCCTTCGTCGTCACTTGTCATAGCGGCATCACACTGGCCGCGCAGCATGCCGGACCGCTTGCAGACTGGATTCGCGGTGGCGCTGAGCCGGTTGAGATCCGTGGTTTCAAGGCGGAGCGTTTCAATGTTTAAGCCGATCAACACTGCCGCCAAACGATCCGCAATCGAACTTTACGTCGATGGGCACGCCATCACGGCGCGCGACGGCGACACGCTTGCCATGGCGCTGATGAATGCAGGCGTAGTGGCATTTCGCCAAACCCCCGTATCCGGCGCGCCGCGCGGACCGCTGTGTTTGATGGGTGTGTGCTTCGACTGCCTGGTGGAAGTCGACGGCCGGCAGAATGTGCAATCGTGCATGGTCGAGGCGCGGGCGGGGATGCAGGTGCGATTGCCGACTGGCGCACGACGGGCGGAGGGCGGCGCATGACGCACGACCTCATTGTCATCGGCGCCGGTCCGGCGGGCATGGCCGCGGCATGCACCGCCGCGTCGCTTGGATTGAAGACGCTGCTGCTCGATGAGCAGCCGAGTGCGGGTGGACAAATCTACCGAAACGTCTCCCGGGCAGATGCGAATGTCGCCGCCTTGCTCGGGCCTGAATACTCGCACGGCCTGTCACTCGCTGGGCAGCTGGCACAATCTGGAGTGGAAGTCCGGCACGGCGCGCTCGTGTGGGATGTGGCGCGTGACCTGACGGTGACGGCTTTGCAGGATGGCCGATCTTTCCAGGTGCGAGCGCCACAATTGATCGCCGCCACCGGCGCCATGGAACGCGCCTCGCCGATTCCCGGCTGGACATTGCCGGGCGTGCTGAATGCGGGTGCGGCGCAGATCGCCCTGAAGAGTGCGGCATCCATTCCGTCGGGTCCGGTGGTGCTGGCCGGAGGTGGTCCCTTGCTCCTGCTGGTGGCTTGTCAGCTCATCGACGCCGGCGCTGACATTGCGGGCATCGTCGAGACTTCACCTTCCGCCAACCGAATCGCCGCACTGCGACATCTGCCTGCCGCACTCACTGTTCCGGCCTACTTGCTCAAAGGGCTGCAGATGATGTGGCGTCTCCGAAGTGCGGGCATTCCACATTTCACACAAGCGACTGATCTCGCGGTCGAAGGTAGTGACCAAGCCGAGGCATTGCGATTCACATCAGGTGGCCGGGCACATCGCATCGATGCGGGTATCGTGCTGCTGCATCACGGTGTCGTGCCGAATACGCAATTGAGCCGCCTGTTAGGTGTGGAGCACGACTGGGATAATGCGCAGCTTGCATGGCGTCCGCGCGTGGATACCTGGGGACAAACCTCGCTGGCAGGGTTTCGCATGGCTGGCGACGGCACGTCGATTGCCGGCGCGCTGGCCGCCGAAGCCAGCGGCGCCAATGCCGCGATCGGTGCGGCTCACGCCATGCAGCGTCTGTCTGATGCCGAGCGTGACCAGCGCGCATCATTGGCACGGCGTGCGCTGGCGAAGCAACTGCGTATTCGTCCGTTCCTCGATGCTTTGTACCGGCCGCCCGATTGGATCAACACGCCTGCCGACGATACCATCGTGTGCCGCTGTGAAGAGGTCACCGCCGGCCGCATCCGTGAGATGGCGCGCCTGGGCTGCGAAGGCCCGAACCAGGCCAAGTTCTTCAGCCGCTGCGGCATGGGGCCGTGCCAGGGGCGCGTGTGCGGCATTGGTGTTACGCAAATACTCGCGGGCGAACTCTGCAAGCCACCGTCTGAGATTGGCGCGTACCGGATTCGCGCACCATTAAAGCCCGTGCCGTTGTCTTCGGTTGCGTCTTTGGCCAACGGGACGCTGGAAGAAACTTCCACATAAGAGCAAGCAATTCGCATCAACTTTGTCAATCGATCAACGTCCGCGACGCCAATCGTCGAATGTTCGCCCATTCGTGTGCTTTGCCCAAACGCTCCTGAAGGAATCGGCAGCAAGACCGCATAAACGCTAGCACTGACGCGGCTTTCCGGACGTTTTTGTCCGGGAATGCGCGCCAGTGCTAGAGTTTCACCTTGGTGGCGCGTTGCTCCCCTCGCCCAGTTCCCGCTGCATCTGCACACTATCGAGCCAGCGCCCGAATTTGTAGCCGATACCCTTGAACACAGCCACGTGCCGGAACCCACAGCCTTGGTGCAATTTGATCGACCCCAGATTGGCGCTGTCGCCGATTACCGCGATCATCTGGCGGAAACCGCGCCTGGTGCATTCGTCCATCAGTGCCATCAACAACCGCCTGCCGATGCCGCGGCTCGTCGAGCACGTAGACCGAATCCTCAACCACGAACCGGTAACCCACGCGCGCCCGGAATGAACTCGCGTAGCTGTACCCGGCCACCTTTCCGTCCAGCAATGCAGTGAAGTAGGGAAACCCTTTGGCAAGAACGTCGCCGCGCCGGCGATCGAACTCATCGACATTGGGGGCGTCGTACTCCCAGGAGGCGGTTTCGGCGGCGACGCTGTCGGCGTAAATGGCCGAACAGGCCGGCACGTCTTCGTCGCGGGAGGGGCGGATGATGAGATTCATGTGCGCAGGTTCAAGAAGGTCCATTTCCATCACAAGCAATTCCTGCGCCGCGCGGCCAACATGTCGCCGCCTCTCTATTCCGGTAAAGCTTCCCCAAGATCCCAGAAAATCCCGGCCATGATGGCGAGACCTTCGCGCGCAATTGGTGCAAGCATGTGCTCATTCGGTGCATGCTGCGAACACGCGGAATAGGAGTGCGGAATCCATATCGTCGGCAGGCCCAGCGTATCGGCGAATACTTCATTGGGAAGCGAGCCGCCGAGATTGGGCAGGATCGCGGGCTTGTTTCCGGTGGTGCGTGCGATGCTGGCAACCGCCCAGCGCACCCATCTGGAATCCGGGTCGAGCCGGGTGGCGTGCATCGGTTCTTCGCGTGCGGGCGTGACGCTGACTTGCGAAAAGCCTTCGCGGATCAGGTGGCGCTGCAGCGCCGACACGACATCGTAGGGATCGACCCCCACCACGAACCGCAGATGGCCGCGTGCCCACGCTTTTCCAGCAATCGCATTCACCGGAAAATCCGGATTACCGACTTTCATGGCGAGTATGGAAAAACTTGACCAGCCAAACACGCGCTCGGCGGGAGACAACCCCGGCTCGCCCCAGTCGATGTCGATCTCCGGGGAATCGTCACCTCCAGAAGGTTCACAATCCTTCAGCGCCTCGCGCACGGCCGCGGGAATATCGGCTGGCCGCCATTCCGGCACGCGGATCGCGCCGTTGCGGTCGGTAATGCTGGCGATGGCATGGCTCAGGATGATGCCGGGGTCGGCGATCAATCCGCCCCAGTTGCCGGAGTGATGCGCGCCGGGCCGCAGGTCGACCGTGAGATCGAAATTCATCACGCCGCGCGAGCCCAGGAAAATGGTCGGGCGATCCGGTTTCAGGCGCGGCCCATCGGAGGCGATGAAGACATCGGCCTTCAGTTCATTCTTGTGCGCCTTGCAGAACGCGTCCAGCCCCGGCGAGCCGATTTCTTCGCCGGTTTCAAACAGCAGTTTCACATTGAAGCCGAGCTTGCCGCGCGTGTCGAGCACGCTTTTCAGCGCGCCCAGGTTGATGGTGTGCTGGCCCTTGTTGTCGGCCGTGCCGCGTCCATAAATGCGCTCGCCTTCCTGTTGCATTTGCCAGGGGTTCAGGCCGGCGCGCCATTGTGGCTCGAGGCCGCGAATCACGTCACCGTGGCCGTAACTCATGACGGTCGGCAGCTTGTCGCCTTCCATGCGGGTGGCGATCAGGAAAGGCGTTTTGCCGGCAGGGCTTTCGTACACGCGACAATCGAAACCGAGCGCTTGCAGCGAGGTGGTGAGTTCGCCCGCCAGATAGACTTGCAATTCACTCTTGCGATCGGGATTCTGGCTCTCGGTCGGAATCGCCACGCGGCGCGCAAGGTCGGCGTGAAACTGCCGGCTGTCGAAATATTGTTCAGCGGACTGGATGGCGGCTGCGCGGGTCATGTGGTTTGTGCTCCCGTTTCTCGTTTCTCGTTTCTCGTTTATCGCGCGATTGCAAGTGCAAATGAATCTGTCGCCCCGGACTAAGTCCGGGGCGACAGCTCTCAATTTATCCACTCCGCAACCGCTCAAACCCCGCCTCAAGATCGCGAATCAAATCATCCGGATCGTCCAGCCCGATGTTGTAACGCACCAATCGCCCGTCTGGCAACGGCCGCACGCTACGCGCGATGTGCGCGGTCACGGCGAGGCTTTCGAAACCGCCCCACGAATAACCGAGCCCGAACAATTCATAGTGATCCATCATCGCCGCGAGTTGTGTTTCCGTGCACGGATTCAATTCAATCGTGAACAGGCCCGCCGCACCAGTGAAATCGCGCTTCCACAAGGCGTGGCCCGGATCGCTTTCCAGCGCGGGATACAACACGCGCTTCACTTCGGGGCGTGCGTGCAGCCACCGTGCGATGTGCAATGCACTCTCCTGATGCCGCTTGAGCCGTACGCCCAGTGTACGCATGCCGCGCAGCGTCAGGAAACAATCGTCGGGCGAGGCACGCTGCCCAAGGTGCAGCGTGGTTTCCTTCAACAGCGGCCAGCAAGCTTCATTGGCAATGACAAGTCCGATCAGCACGTCAGAATGCGCCGCGTAGTATTTGGTCGCGGGCTGCACCACCAGATCGACACCGTGTTCAAACGCATCGAAGAAATATCCAGTCGCCCAGGCGTTATCCATGATGACCCTGGCACCGTGTTCATGCGCAACCTTCGCGATGGCGGGAATATCCTGCACTTCAAACGTATGCGAACCCGGGCTCTCGGTATAAACCACTGTGGTATTTGGCTGTAGCAGCGTACGAATGCCGGCACCGATCAACGGATCGTAAAATGTGGTCGCGACACCAAAGCGCGTCAGGAATTTTTCCGCGAAACGCCGGCCCGGATAGTAGCTGCTGTCCGGCATCAATACGTGATCGCCGGTCTTCACGCAGGCCAGCAATGCGCCGCCAACGGCTGCAAGCCCGCTCGAATAGGTCATGGCGCGATAACCGCCTTCCAGTTCCGCCACCGCGTTCTCAAGCGCCAGCGCCTGCGGCATGTTGACAATGCCATACGTCGGCACTTCTTCATCCGCCTCCCAGCGCCGCTGGATTTCGCGCTGCTGCGCCATTGATTCGAACAGCACGGTGGACGCGCGATGCAGCGGGATGTTGACGGTGAGCGGATCGTTGACCGGTTTGCGGCCGAGTTGCGTGAGTTTGGTGTCTTTTTTCATCTCGTTCTAATCAAATTGCGCGTCACGGCGCGAAGGTCTTCTCCATCTCGCGCCGAAACCGCACCGCGGGGTTCTTCAAATCAATGGCCACGTCTTCCCATGTCACCGGCTTGCCCGCAGCAACGTCCCGCAAAAGTTTTACCTTATGCGCAAGCCCAATGGGCAACCCGCCCATCCGACTGGAAGTAACCGCTGGCATCAGTTTCCCATACACCGTATAACCGCCCTCCCCGTCGAGCATCTCGCCTGCCTTGAGATCTCGTTTGGCGGTCGCCACGCAATCGCCGCGCCATCCATCCGGTGCACCCGTCGCCTCGCCGCGCACCGCCGCGCTGGCGACACTGATGCCCAGTTCCAGCCCGATCAGGTGAAACGGTTTATACATCGACGAATAGTTGCCGGTGTCGTCGGTGACGAGCCCGTATTCCTTGAAGCATCGGCGGACGTAATCGGTATCGGCGGCAAAGGTCACGTACACGCCCCAGCGCAGATCGCGGAATACCGGGCGGCCATCGCGCTCAACCGACGTAATGACTTCCACTTGCCCGCGATGATGCAGGTGCCCGCCATCCGCCTTCGGTCGCAGCACGCGCGCCAGGTCATCCACCCCGCACGGCGGAAATTCCAGCCCACGCGGCGATGGCGTCAGTCCGGTCGCATTCGCGACAGCCGCCATTTCAATGGCGCTCTTGGTGCCGTCGAGGAAGGAGTTGAACATCTGCGCATTGAAATCTCCGCCCGCCACCGTTTCCGCCGAAAAGCCGTAGTGGCCCCAGACGGTATCGGGCGTCGAGGCATGATACATCGGCAAATACTTGGTGCCCTTGCCGGCTGCGACAACTTCAAAGCCCGCCGCACGCGCCCAGTCGACCATTTCGCAAATCAGCGCCGGCTGGTCGCCGTAAGCGAGCGAATAGACGATGCCCGCTTCCGCCGCCCGCCGCGCCAGCAACGGCCCGGCCAGTGCGTCAGCCTCGACGTTGACCATCACGATGTGCTTCTTATGCTCGCAGCACGCCAGCACATGCGCGATGCCCGCGGATGGACTGCCGGTGGCGTCGATGATGACTTCGATATGCCGGTTGCGGATCAGCGCCAGGGCATCATCAGTGATGTGCGTGGTGCCGCTGGCAAATGCCTGCCTGAAATTCTGCGCGGCGAATTGTTCATCCTTCCAGCCGACACGCCGCAATGACTCCGCCGCGCGCACCGGATTGAGATCGGCAATGCCCAGCAGGTGAATGCCCGGCGTGCGCGGAATCTGCGAGAGATACATCGACCCGAACTTGCCGGCGCCGATCAAACCGACGCGCACCGGATTGCCGGCGGCGACACGCTGCTGCAGGAGCCGGTGGAGATTCATTGTTCCTCCTCAAGCACACGCAACAGGTTGCAGGTATCCATCGTCCCCCAACCGTGCTGCATCAGTTTGTTCAACTGCTCATAGACCAGATGGGTGGCCGGCATCGGAAGATCCTGCTGATCGGCCATGTCGGTGATCAGGCCGAAGTCCTTGTGATGCAATCGCGCCTCAATGCCCGCCGCGAAATCGCGATTGGCCATCTTCGGCCCCATCAATCCCAGCATCTTTGAGCCGGCGAATCCGGACATCAATGCTTCGACGACTTTGTTGCAATCCACACCGTTCTCCTTTGCGAACAGCATGGCTTCGGCGATGCCCTGAATGTTGATGACCTGCACCGTCTGGTTGCAGGCCTTGGTTACCTGGCCGCAACCCACGTCACCCATGTGAAAAATATTCGTGCCGAGTTTTTCCAGCAGCGGTTTTGCCCGTGCCAGCACGTCCGCACGCCCACCGACCATGATGGTCAGTGTCGCCGCATCGGCCGCTTTTGTACCACCGGACACGGGGCAATCGAGGTACTCGATGCCCTTGCCCTCGAGCTCGCGCGCGAAGCGCCGCGTCTCGCGGACGTCGATGGTGGAAAAATCGCAGACGATCGCGCCGACCTTCGCGCCGTGGATGACTCCCTGTTCGCCGAGCAGCACCTGCCCGACATCGGCGGTGGCCGTTACATTGGTGCAAATGAAATCGGCTTCGCGCGCGGCGTCGGCTGGTGACGTGCAGGCTTGTGCGCCGAGATCAACGAACGGCTGCATGGTTTCCGCGCGGCGCGCATGCACTGAGATCTGGTACCCGGCACGAATCAGATGCCGCGCCATTGCGCCGCCCATGTTGCCGAGACCGATAAAAGCGATTCTGGATTTCATGGCAATATTTTCCTGTAATTTTGCGAGCGATCCTGTTGGCCTTGTCGTGGTCATGCCGACTCATTTTACCCGCGGGTTCGCGCGCCGCCACGAAACGGCGGGCGAGGGCGTTAAACTATCCGGACAACTTCTATTTCACACGAGAGATTCGACGATGGGAAACAGGGAAACCAGAATGTCTTCTCGCGATCGCTTCATCACCCACGAGGTCACCAACCAGGCGCCGCCGCTGACGCCGTACGATGCGTACGCGACAGATGTACCGCTGCAACAGGCGCTGGTGCGCGAAGGCGCCGCGTGGGCATTGCCGGCGGTTCAGGCCTACGGCCCGATTGCCGGTGGCGAATTGATGGAACTTGGCTTCGCCGCCAACGAGAACAAACCGGTATTCAAGCCGTTTGATCGTTATGGAAACCGCCTCGATGATGTCGAATTTCACCCGGCGTATCACCGCCTGATGGAACTGGGGATTGCCCACGGCGTGCCCAATTTCGCGTGGCGTCACGCAGACACCGCCGGCGCCCACGTCGCGCGCGCGGGCTTGATGTATTTGCACGGCCAGGCCGAGCAGGGCACCTGCTGCCCGCTGACGATGACCTATGCTTCGGTGCCGGTATTTGCCCACGCACCCGTACTCGCCAAGGAATGGTTGCCGCGCATCAACGCCATCGATTACGACAACCGCTCGCTCCCGGCGTGGAAAAAGCGCGGCAACGTCATCGGCATGGGCATGACCGAGAAACAGGGCGGCTCGGACGTGCGTTTGAATACCACGCGTGCCTTTCCCCTTTCGGCTGGTGGCACAAACGCGCTTTACGAACTGGTCGGGCATAAATTCTTCCTGTCGGCCCCGATGTGCGATGCCTTCCTGGTGCTCGCGCAGGCCGAGCGCGGGCTGTCGTGTTTCCTGTTGCCGCGCTTTGCCCCGGATGGCGGCAACGATGGCAATGGAAAGCGCAACGGCATTCGCGTCCAACGGCTGAAGAACAAGCTGGGCGACTGGAGCAATGCGAGCTCGGAAGTTGAATTCCACGGCGCCACTGGCTGGCTGGTCGGCGAGGAAGGCCGCGGCGTCGCCACCATTCTCGAAATGGTCGCCCTGACGCGCCAGGACTGCATGATCGGCTCGGCGGCGATCATGCGCCAGGCGCTAGTGCAGGCGATCCACCACGCGCACTATCGCGCGGCGTTCGGTAAATTGCTGATCGACCAGCCGCTGATGAAGAACGTGTTGGCCGATCTGGCGCTGGAGTCGGAGGCCGCGCTGGCACTGACCATGCGAGTCGCGCGCGCGGTTGACGCGTCGGGGCGGGATGCACGTGAGGCCGCGTTCGCGCGCATCGCCACGGCCATCGGCAAATACTGGGTATGCAAACGCTGCACGCCCTTTGTCAATGAAGCGCAGGAATGCCTCGGCGGCGCGGGGTATGTCGAGGAATCCATCTTGGCGCGGCTGTTGCGCCAGGCGCCACTCAATTCCATTTGGGAAGGCAGCGGCAACATTCAATGCCTCGATGTGCTGCGCGCCCTCAATCGCGAACCGGAAACGCGTGACGCGCTGTTCGCCGAATTTGCATTGGTGAAGGGCGCGAACCGCCTGCTTGATCAGCATGTGGCGCGCCTGGCCGCGGATCTCGACATCAAAGACAACATCGAACTGCGGTCACGCGCGCTGGTGGAAGCGATGGCGGTGGGATTGCAGGCGGTGCAATTGTTGCGGATGGCCGAATCAAATGTCGGCGAAGAATTCTGCGCGGCGCGGCTGGGCGAACATCTGTCTCGCAATTTTGGGACGTTGCATCCATCGGCGACGTTTGATGCGCTGATCGGGCGTGCGCTGCCTAACTTTGCAGGTCGCGCTGTCCCATAAACCGGACAGCCGTCTCGCGGGTGATCCGCATGCGGATCAAACCCCCGCTCAACCTCTAGCACTGGCGCGGCTTTACAGGCATTTGTGCTCTAAACGCCGCACCGGTTCTTGACTTTGTTAATTTGCTGTTGGGTGAGCAAATCACAGCGTGTCCACCCTTCGACGATCATGCCGCCTCACGCTTTTCACGTGGCGGAAACTGTGCGACCAGTTGCCGCAAATCCGGCATGCACGACCCGCAGTTAGTCCCGCAATTGAGCTGCGCCTGCAGTGCGGCGTGGCGCGCTCTCGGCTCGCCGGCGATATCGCCCAGCGCCGAGGTGATGGTGTCTTCGGTGACATTGAAGCACTGGCACACGACCTTGCCCGACAACACAAATCCGCTCGGCGCATGGGTGGCGGGCGACAGCAACAGCCGACGAATCTCAGCCACCGGCTTTTCCGCGACCAGCCATTCGCGCAACCATTCACCGCTTTCGATGGCGCCGGGCTCGCCGCACAATCGGACCGCGCGCAGGATGTCGGCGTCAATGAGCATGCGTCGCGAGCTGGCCCGCCTCGCGTCTTCGTATCGCAGCGCCATGTCGTGGTCTTCGTCTACCAGCATCACTTTCAGTTTGGGGGCTTTGACTGCATTCATCACTGCACTACCTAAGCAATCGCCATACCATGCCGGCCAACCTTGTTATCATGCGATGACCCTGTAAACGGCTTTTCAACATGACCGAACCCATCCAAACGCAAGCCCTGCTCCTGATTGCCCACGGCTCCTCCGATCCAGGATGGGCGGCACCATTCGTCAAGCTCCAAGCGGTTATCCGCGAGCGTGACCCCGGACAGGTTGTCGAACTTGCGTATCTGGAACGCTCGAATCCCCTGTTTGAGGCTGCAGTCGCCTCACTGCATGCAAGAGGCATCCGGCAAATTACCGTTGCACCCATCCTTCTCGCCATCGGCGGGCATATGCGCAAGGATTTGCCGAGGCTGATCGGCGAGGCGCACGAGCGCACCGGTATTGAGTTTCGCGTGTTGCCGGCGATCGGGGAAGTGGATGCATTGATTGAATCGATTGCGGCGTGGGTGTTCGAGGCGTCCAATTGATGTCATGCTTGGCGCGCACATTTCGATACTCTGGTAACCAATTGGGAGATACATGTGTGTGAACGGCTCGTTTCGGCCAGAACCGGTCCTTCAACCTGAGCTTCCAATTTAGTTTCGGCACGATGCGTCGATGAATATATTTCTTCTACTGTCTCTCTAGACGTCAGAATTCAATCTATGGCACACGTCAAGGTCGCTTTTGAGGTACCGAACGAGGACGGCTCTCTCGAAGTCGAAACGCTAAGGGCCGAACCAATTGCTAATGATTTGTATCGCCTAGACAACTCGCCGTTCTACGCCTTCTCGGTTTCTTGGCGAGACGAAGTGCTTGCACTTCCAAGCAGCGATGGATTGCCCACGTATCAGAAGGTCGTTCGCAAGTCTGGCCATCGAACGGTTCGCGTCTGGCTCGATCCACCGTTCGAAGAAGGCAACGAATCAGCCAGGGAAATGCAAGATCTTGTCGAATTGGGCTGTTCGTTCGAAGGTGCCTATAGCCGCCTCATGTCCATCAATATTCCCCCGAATATTGATCTCACTCTCATACGAAAACATCTAATTGATCGCGGGCTAGAATGGGAGCATGCGGATCCAACATACGAAGAGCTATTTCCCAATGCCTCTACTGACGCTTAACCGATCGTTCCAGCCGACCGCTACGCCGGCGGCTGAACTCAAACGTTAGGGTGCAAAGCTGTGGAAACCGAACCTCTTGAAGGCGAGAAAAAGATCCAAAGTGATTCCGAGCACCACCTTGGCAAGGTGGTGCTCATGCTATTTGCATTGGTTCTGCTCATGGTTTGGTCTGTTCATTTCACGGGCCCAAGTGGGCAATCCTTGGACTTCAAGGGTTTCATTCTGTTTTGGCTCAGGGAACTGATCATTCTTGCGTTCGCGCTTATCGCCTTGTTCGTCGCAGGTGTTGGCTGGCTAAAGCGCCGCAGTCAGCAAAGTCGCGGTAGTTCCATGCCCCCTCTTAAGAAACACCTCCCAAGTGATTGATTTGTAATTCGGGTTTCATGTGGGTTGTTCGGCGGCGATGAGTTGCATACCCATTTTTTCGGCGCGCTTTGCCAGATGGTGCAGTACGCGATCGCGGTAGCGCTCCTCGTAATAGGCCTGGCCTTTGTCGGTGTACTCCTCGCCTTTGGTGAGCATCGTGTAGATCAACCGCGCGAGTTTGTGGGCGGCCGCGGCGATGGCCTTGGGTTTGTCCATGCGCGCGCACATGCGTCGGAAGTACGCGCCCAGTGCCGACTGGCTGGTTCGCAGCGACGCGGCGGCCATGCGCAGGGCCTGGGCCGCGCGGTTGGCGCACCGCTTGGTCTTGCCACTCATCACTTTTCCGCCGGTGATCTTGGTGCCCGGGCACAAGCCCATCCAGCTGGTGAAATTCCCGACGGCGGGAAAACGCGACATGTCCGTGCCGGTCTCGCTGATGACCGCGAGCGCGGTGGTCACATCGATGCCATCAATGCGCGTCAAGTCCACGCCGCACATCTTGAATAGCTGTGTGCGCAGATCGAACTTTGGCGCATTGCGCGCCCGACCGCGCTTCTTGCCTTTGGCTGGCTCGCCGTCATGCGTCTGTAGAAGTCGCAACTGCGCTTCGATTGCTCGGTCGCATTCGGCCAATTGCGTGCCGATGAAGTCGAACGCGTCCAGCGCCTGCTTGAGTGCGAACAAGTGTTCGGCCCGCCAGTTGCCTTCCAGACTCTTGGCGATCTCATCGACGCTGGCGTGGATGCGTGCGTTCTTCATGGCACCCAGCACCCGGCCATCACGCTCGCCCGCCACGATGGCGCGCAGTATCTTCAGCCCCGTCTCGCCCACCACGTCGGAGATGACATTGGCCAGTTGGACGTTCATTTGCGTGAGCGCCTTTTGCATATGCTGCACATCACGGGACTGGCTCTTGAGCAGCGCTCCGCGCTGACGCCACAGCGCGCGCAGCACACAAACTTGCTCGGCCGGACGAAACGCACCACTGAGCAGACCGTAGGTCATCAATTGCTGCAGCCATTGGCAGTCCAGCACGTCGGATTTGCGGCCCGAGACGTTCTTGACGTGACGCGCATTGACCAGCAGCACCTTGAAACCACGCGACTCCAGCAACTCGAACAGTGGGATCCAATACACGCCGGTGGATTCCATGGCGACGGTGTCGACCCGGCAGGCATCGAGCCAGTCGGCCAGCGCGTTGAGGTCAACCGTGAAGCTGGGAAACTCACGCACCGGTTCATCGTCCCGGTCAGGCGGCACGGCCACAAAGTGGGACGCGCTGCCGATGTCGATGCCGGCGGTGTTGGGGTGCGTGATCGTCAGGGCGACCCGCGATTTGACTGTCTTGAGGTTGATGCTGCGTTTGCGTTGCGCCATCGATTGCTCCATCATTCGTTATGAAATGTGGCGCCGCATCGGGTACGTCGTCTTGCTCACTCTCTTAAACGGGATATCGGTTCGATGGCATTACACCGCCAAACCCATTCACCAATGTCGATGACGTGACCCATGACCACGCTAACACTCGGGCAAACTGCACCAATGCCATATCGGTCTTCCGCCGCGCCGCATGTCACCTTGCCACAACGACGGCACGCCGTGTTTCTTCGGCGCGATTTGCGGCTGCGGGCCGATTACATCGCTAACTCGTCATATATGGACTCCGTTCCCAAAACAAGAGAATGATCAATTGGTGTCTCAGTCACAATGAATCGCAGCTTCAATTGCTTTGCCAAATTGGAGCTTACAATCCACAGGCGTGTTTCGGCCACAACCGGTCTCTCGACTTGCCCTTCCAAATAAATCGCGGCACGATGCATCCATGACCAGACTTTTTCTACGGCCTCGTTAGATTACAGATGACTGCTGTGGACGTATCGGCGTCGGTGTCGAAGTATCGAGATGTAGCCCGCGGTCTGTGGAATAACGCATTCCTGCCCATGGTGAAAGCTGATCTTCCTGACGACCCGCGCAGTGAATGGGATATCCGAGACGAGTTCGAGGATCTCTGCGTAGAGATCTTCTCAAACTTGGTGCTCTTTCCGGTTGGCGCCGGAAAATTAAGAATCGCCCCGTCATATCGTGCAGATGGTGCGGTCCTCTCCGAGTTGAAGGTCATTCCGCACGAGCACGCGGACTTGTTGGTTGCAGAGTCGGAGGGAAACAGCTTTCGTTCGTATGACTTGTCCATTTCAGTAGCCAGCGATGCACAGCTCGATCTGCGGTTCAGGGCCTTCTTCGACTACTGGGAGTTGGGCCTTCGCGACCTTGAATATTGCCACGCGGTAGTGGCAGCCTGTCCGGATAGGCCGCAGTTCGTTGGGCGCAATGTACTTGTGCGAGCGACACAGGCGAAATATGAACTATCTGCACTCTGACCACGCGTTCGAGCGGGCTTACGATCGACAGGCAGGATTCGGCCACAACCAGTCTTTCAGCTTGCGACTCCACTTGAAACTCGGCACGATGTGGCCATGCCCCGACTTTTCCTACACCGTCGTTAGTCCCTCAAAGGAGCATCCTCATGGATGAACAGGAGTTCTGGTCCATCATAGGAAACGCGCGTCAAACCGCTGGAGACGATGTTGAAGCGCGAGTGGATGCCTTGGAAACACAATTGTCGCCGCTGGACCTCGGAGCTATTCAAGGATTTCAAATTCAGTATGATCAGATGATCCACAAGGCTAATCGGTGGGAACTCTGGGGTGCTGCGTATCTCATGAATGGCGGCTGCTCAGACGATGGGTTTCGCTACTTTTGCCACTGGCTTATTTCGGAGGGCCAGAAACGTTTGAACGTGCGGTCGCCAATCCAGATAGCCTGGCGGACCTCCCACGCCAAGAATACTTTGAACTTGAATCGTTTGCCTACGTTGCACTCAAGTTATTCAAAGCCAAGGGCGGAGGCGAACTGGAACGCGATTTCTCTATCGAGCTTGCCATGCCGACGGGGCAAGAGTGGTCTGAAGAAGATCTTCCCGCGCTTCATCCGTTGCTCGCATCTAAATATGGGGCCTAACGTTGCGGTCAGAAACGCTCCCTTCGGTCGCTGGGACGGCGCGAAAGCGCGGCGCTCTTTAACTTAATCGTTTGGCGTCTGAAAGCTCCAATGCCCACATTGCTCGAACACGGAGGCGACGTTGAACTTTGGGCGGGTTGGACCATTGGCCTTCCGTCGTCGTACCATCAACGAAATAGTGATGGATCGTGGTCTTGTTGGGGTTCGGATTGGGCAGTTGACGTTCATATCATCGAAATTGCAGGTGATGAAACCGGGGCGCCTGTTTCGCCGGAAAAACTTCTTGGTATTGATCGGAAAATTAATGCGGTTGGCGCTGGAGGGGTTGGCGTGACCGAGGTGCTAAAGGAAATTGACAGCGGGCGAGAAGTTTTCCGCCTTGCAGGAAGTCTTGCTGCAGAAAACACCACTATGTCGTGCTGGGTATCCTATTTCACAGAACAACAGTTGCCCTTCGCCGAGGACTTCATTCGTAAAGTTGTACATCATGCGCCAAGCGCCGCCTAACACGTCGATATGGGCTCCGTTCCCCAAAAAAGGAGAATGATCAATTGGCGTATGTGGCAGACACAATGAATCGTAGGTTCAAATGCTTTGCCGAAGTAGAGCCTACAATTGATAGACTCGTTTCGGCCAACAACGGACCTTCAGCTTGAGCTTCCAGTTGAAACCCTGCACGATGCGCTCTTGAACATACTTTTTCTACCGCCTCGTTAGGCGTCACAACCGGCATCCGGGAGGTACCATGCCCCGTACAGGAGGGTCACCATGATCAACGGTAGCTGCTTGTGCGGTAGTGTTCGCGTTGAGATCGAAGAGCCTTTTGAGAAGGCGCCGGAGGCGTGCCACTGTACGCAGTGCAGGAAGCAAACTGGCAACTTCTTGGTGGCGATCAACGTGCGACGAACCGCACTGAAGATCTTGGGGGCCGCGAGCGTCAAGTGGTACCAGTCTTCAGAGAAAGTACAGCGCGGCTTCTGCTCGGTTTGCGGCTCAGTTCTTTTCTGGAATCCGACCATTGACGGCTACCAGTGGACCGGCGTTGCCTTGGGGTGCCTCGACACACGGAACGAACTCAAAATTGCCAAGCACACCTTCGTTAAAGACAAGGGGACCTACTACGAAATCACTGACGGCACGCCGCAACTTGAAGAGTACTGAGCTGAGTAGTGCGGTGCCTACTGCCTACTCATACGCGCACACCCAGTCACGCCTAACCCCATCATTCAAGGGGACGCCGGATATATCGCATGGCTTCGGTAAAACCAAGCGCAGCGCCCCTTAACGTCGGCGTTAAAGGTCCGCTTCCGAGAAAACTGAACGGCTGGAGTGGGTCGAGGCTGTGTGAAAACATAAATATTGTGTCGCTGAGAATGACGCGTCCCGGTCTACGCGGGAACGTTTTTGAGTAGGTCGTTCTTTTCTTGAGCAAATTGGCGTTCAAGCCACCGCTTGTTGTCCTTTCAGCATCGCTATTAGCGCCTTGATGCCTTGAATTTTCATCATTCGCTTCAGGTTATACGCCAACACATGCAAGCTCATTTCGGTACTGACGCGCGGCAGTGTCTTGGTCAGAAATGCGTGGCACCCATCCATGCCTTGAGCGTTCCATAAGGATGCTCAACCGTCGAGCGCCGCTGGCGGGGGCGTCCGGGTTCTGCTCAAGCCGGTCTTGCATGCGCTCAAGAATGTCCTCGTGCTCCCAGCGCGTCACGCGTCGATTCGTGCCGGTCGTGCATTGCGCTTTCATCGGACACTTTGGGCATGCCGAGGACCAGTATCGATGAAGGTCGTGCCCTTTTCGACTGTCGTCTGACGCCAATCGCGCTTTGCCCCGCAGGGCATCGGTATTCATTGCGCTCGGCGAGGTAAGTGAAATCACGCTTGTCAAAGCGCCCGGCGGCCTTGTTGTTGGACGTGAGCGGCTTGGGCACAAGCGTGTTGATACCCTGTTGCTCGCATTCTCGGATCTGCTCGCCATTGAAATAGCCTCGGTCAGCCAGCACCGTGAGCGCTTGATTGCCCGTTGCCTGCACGGCTTGCTGCGCCATTGTCGAGAGTTGTTGCCGGTCGTGACCCACATTGGTGACCTGATGGGCGACGATCAGATGATGCCGGGCATCAACGACGGTTTGCACGTTGTAGCCCACCATGCCGGTGCCGCGTCCACTGGTAGCCATGGAGCGTGCGTCGGGGTCGGTTAGCGACACCTGATGGTCAGGCGCGGCTTGAAGTTGCTCACCAATGTCTTGCAAGCGCCGCATCTGCTCCTTGAGTCGGCTGACCTTCTCTTTCAGGCGAGAAACGCGGCCTTCACTTACCGCCGCGGGGTTACGATCGGCACGATCGAGGTTCGCTTAGGTAGCGTCCGACGCTTTCTTCAATTTGCGCCATGCGCGCCTTCAACTTGTGTTCGGTGAAGTTCTTGTCGCGGTTGTTGACGGCTTTAAACTTGCTGCCATCGATTGCCACGATCGCTTCAGGGAACAGCTTCAGGTTCGGCACAACACAATGAACTGACTACAGATGCGGCGTATAGCGGGTCCGTTGTCCTTGCGAAAATCGGCGATGGTCTTGAAGTCAGGTCTCAATCGGCCCGTGAGCCAGATCAGTTCAAGATTGCGTTCCGTCTCGCGTTCCAGGCGTCGGCTCGATTGCAGGCGATTGAGGTAGCCGTAGATGTAAATCTTGAGCAGCGTGGCGGGGTGGTAGGCGGGACGGCCCGTGGCACTTGCCGTGGCGCTTTCAAAACCGAGCTTGACCAAGTTCAGTTCTTCGACGAATACATCAACGACGCGAACCGGGTTGTCGTCGCTGATATAGTCATCAAGACACTCAGGAAGCAACGTGGTTTGCGTTCGACTTTCCGCAGGAATGAAGCGCTTCATCAGGGCGACCTCGCTACGCTAAATCAATGAGTAGCTATGACCTTGGCACGCCTGAATTGTTCCGATATTCCGGAGTCGTTTTCACACAGCCTCGGTCGAAAGCAGCCCCTCAAAACCATGAAAATTGCGCACGACCTTTTTGGTTTCTAAATTCTCCTGCGGCTCTCGATTTTCAATTGGCAAGTAAGGTGCAGGCCGATGAGACAAAAAAAGCCCGCTAAACGCGGGCTTTTTTTATGTAGCTAAAGCGTAAATCGTTTACTTCCCCTGCCAAGGCGATTTGCCCGCAGGCTTGCTAAACGTTTTTCCCGCCGGCTTGCCCGAACCGCTCTTGCCGAAGCCGCTGAATCCCGCCGGCTTGCCAGCACTGGGCGAACGCGCACCGAATTTCTTGCTGTCGCCGAAGTTACCCGCCGGACGTCCACCGGGACGCGAGCCCGGATGTGAAGGCTTGGAAAATACGCGTGCCTTCGGCTCCAGACCGGGGATGGTGGTGACGGGAATCGCCTGCGACGTGAAACGTTCAATCAGCTTTACCTGAAAATGTTCACGCACATTGGCGAGGCTGATGGCGATGCCGTTCTTGCCGGCGCGACCAGTACGGCCGATGCGATGCACATAGTCTTCGGCCGCTCGCGGCAGGTCGTAATTGATGACGTGCGAAATCCCCTGCACGTCGATGCCGCGCGCCGCGACGTCGGTGGCGACCAGCACTTGCAAACTGCCGCGACGCAAATTCTGCAGCGTACGCGTGCGCGCGCCCTGCTTCATGTCGCCATGCAGCGCGGCGACCGAGAAACCTTTTTCATTCAGGTTGCTGGCCAGATCATCGGCCGCGCGCTTGGTGGCCGTGAACACGATGGCCTGGTTCATGCCTTCATCGCGCAACAGGTGATCGAGCAGGCGATTCTTGTGGCCCATGTCGTCGGCGAAATGCAGGCGCTGTTCGATATTTTCGTGACGCGATTGCTGGCTGTCGATGGAGATGCGCACCGGATCTTTCAGCATGGACGTCGCGAGGCGCACGATATTCTGTTCGAGCGTGGCCGAGAACAACAAGGTCTGGCGGGTCGCGGGCGTCTGCGCGACGATTGCTTCCAGGTCATCCTTGAAACCCATGTCGAGCATGCGGTCGGCTTCGTCGAGCACCAGCAATTGCAGGCGCGTCAGATCGACGCGGCCCGATTGCATCTGGTCGAGCAGGCGTCCCGGTGTCGCCACCAGAATATCCACACCGGCCTTCAGCAAACGATTCTGCACCGGGTACGGCATGCCACCGACGAGCGAAAGCATTTTCACTTTCTTCATCTTGCGACCGTAGGTTTCGGCGGCCTTGGTGACCTGCATTGACAGTTCACGCGTCGGCGTCAATACCAGCACGCGCGGGCCGCGACCGGCGACCGGATGCGCTTCCATCAACAGTTGCAATGCGGGCAGCATGAATGCCGCCGTCTTGCCGCTACCGGTTTGTGACGAAACCATCAGGTCGCGTCCGGCAAGGGCTTCGGGCACGGCGCGCGCCTGTACGGGGGTTGGGTCGGTGTAACCCGCGAGGGCAATCGCTTCGCGGATCGGGGCGGCTAAGCCCAGAGTATCAAAATTCATTTTTCAGTTTTCCAAGCGCGGACATTCCGGTGCCTGCGCAACGAGAGCAACAAGACAAAAAACGGGGCGTCGTCTCGAAAACGGAATCGAGACGGCAATTTAGACCGGAAGGTTCTACAAGGAACGAATCAGATCAAACGGTGACGCACCAACATCGGCGCCAACCTATTTGCGATTCGTGGGTTCGGAGGCGTTACGCCAAGGACCGGGGAGAAAAGCGGGGGCAGGAGACGATGAACATTTGCGATGCCAACTTCAGTTGCTGCATCGCACAATTCGAACTATACGCGAGAGCGGCCAAAACACCTAGCAAATAATTGTTTCGCTAGCACAACGAGGTGAAACACTAGCACGGACGCGGCTCTTGAGACATTTGTGGCTTGGAATCCGCCACAGTGCTGGAGGTTAATCAATTCAATCCATCAAGTAGTTGGTGGAACCGCACAAAAAGATACCGGCGCGACCCTCGAAACCATTTGGTTCAAGCGCCACGCCGGAAGTGCAGCGGGTGTGAGCGGACCTACGCGGGCGGCTCTGACGCCCGCGTTCCGGATAACGAAATTAAACCGCCCGCTGCAATGGTGCCTTCAGCGCCTCGGTCAGGACATCCAGGCTCTCCGACAAATGCGCCTTGCTTTCCTTGTTGCCCGATTTGGCCATCGCCACGCGAATCTGCTGCTGCAATTGCTGCGCATTGGCTCGCTGCAAGCTGCGCGCATCGGCCGGGGTCGTTGCGGCGGGCTTGATCAGCGTGTTCACCACGCGGCGCAGGTGCTCGCGCTGCGGGTTGCGACGCAGCGGATTGATGTCGCCGCCGGTTTTCAGCTCGCTCCAGATGGCGCCTTGCAGCGTGTCATAGAGTTCCGAGAGCGCGAAGGCCTGTTTGGCATCGGCCATCTTGCTGGGCGCATCGATGATGCGCGCGGCCACGCCATCGGCCATCAACTGATCGAGCGTCGTGCGCTGCAATGCCAACACGGCGCCGCTGATGCTGACATCCGGGTTGACGACCGACGCAAGGCTCGATCCGCCGAAGCCGCCAAACCAGCGATCGAACTGATCGGGCACCAGGCGCGACACGAATTCCGGCTTGAATTTGAAACTCTCGGCACGGAACAGGCCGTCGGTGATGAGCTTCAAGGCCAGGCGCTGTTTCGCCGCCGACACCGGACTTAGCGGAGCACGGCCACTGTCGGCGTGATCACGCAGATGCACGACCCCACCGACATACTTGGCGGCAACGCTAGACGCCAGCGCGACCTGGGTGTTCGCACTGAGGAAGTTGCGGCGCAGGACATCGAACTGTTCGCCCGGCTTGATCTTGCGTTCCTGCAGACGATCCCACAGTTCGCGCGAAAGCAGCATGCGACGTTCAGCGAATGCCAGCGGGTCGGCGCCGAGATCGCGGCGCGTGACTTCCGGGTCCATGCCTTCGACCGTGCCAAGACCGGCATCGATATCGTTGGCAAACGCCAGCAGCGGCTCCTTCGAGCGCGACGCGATCTTTAACAGCTCTTCCTTTTCCGTCGCCGGATTAAGCGGCTTGTACGCGTACTCGATCGCCCAATGGTCATACGGACCAATCGTGGTCATGGCGTACTGGCCCTGTTTCCTGCCCTTGGGGGCGATGTTCAGCGCGTTGTATTCCATCACCGAACCCGAGAGGCCGTTCAGCTTGGTGAACTCGGCATTTTCCATCTGGTCCAGCGTATAGATGGTGGACGCGCGGAAATTGTGGGTGAGCCCCAGCGTGTGGCCGACTTCGTGCGTAACCACATCTTTCAGTTGTTCGAGCACGATCGCTTCGGCTTCCGGGCTATCGGGATCGATGTCACCGCGCGCGGCCAGCAAATCGATGGCGAAACTCGCCTCTTCCATCGCCGCACTTTCGTATTCACACAATTGCGGCATTTCGCCACGGGCGAGCGACTGCATGATCTCCGCGTCGGAATGTTGATGCGCCTTGACGTGATCGTAGTTATTGCCCTGGGCCACGCTGGCCAATTGCTCTACGGCACGGCGGCGCGGCAGGCGCGTCCAGCCGTCGGAAAATGAAATGTCGGCGTCGAGAATTTCACCCGTACGCCGATCGGTGCGGCTCGGGCCGATGGCCAGCGCGCCTTCACTTGTATCAACGTACCAGCGTACTGACGCATGGCGCGTATCGTTGTTGTCGAACTCGGCGTTGTCTTCCTGCTGTTTTGGTCTGGATGGCGTTCTTGAAACCGATCTTTTCGAACGCCTTGTTCCATTCAAAGGACACCCTCCGCCACCTTGGCGCGATATTTGTGGGAATATTCTTGTCGAGCCAGTAAGTAATTGGCTGTACCGGCTCCGACATCGCCGCGTTCGGATCCTTCTTTTCCAGTCTCCAGCGATTGATGATGTAGTGGCGCGGGAACGGCGCGAGATCGTCCGTGGTCCCATTGCTGGCCCACGAAATGCCCGACGCGGCTGTCCACGACGCGTGCGACCATCGGTTTTTTTCCGGCAGCTTTCGACGGTGTGTAGTAATAACCGAGAACATGCTGCGGTTGTCTTCCAGATTGGAAGGCGGCTTCGGTGTCGGCGTCGGTGGAGGCGTCAGCGGCGGTGCAGGCAACTTGGGGATGTTGTAGTGGGCCGTGACATTGAAAGCAGTCAGGTCGTCCGTCGAACGCACATCAACGAAGCCGGAACTGCGCGCATCGTAAGCGTACGGCAGCCGAAAGGTGGTTTCGAGTTGTGTCGCGGTGCCGGGTATATCGGCGAGGAACAGTGCATTCGCATCAATCAGGACCGATTTTCGTTCCGGGTGCGGTGCGCTCGCCACCGTGGTGACGCTGATCAGACTGTCGGTAAAGCTCTCTTTGACCGGGCGCGCAATGGCGGTTCCGGCCTTGGCCACAAACCGATGGTTCTTGGCAATCAACTGCATGTTGTTGCCCAGCTTCTTGAACTCCGGCGATATGGCCGCGCAACATCAGTTCGGATAAAACCGCCCTCACCGAGGCCGCGCGTCGAATTGATCTGGAAGAAGAATGGCCAGACCAACTGTTCCGGCGAGTCTCGATCCGGACCCGGTCATCCTTGCGGTATAGCGTGAAATAGCCCGGAATCTGTTTGGTGTCCTTGATGATCTCGGCGAAAGGTTTCGGGCGGCGGCCGCATCGAGGCGGCGGCTGGTCACGCCGGGCCAGCCGGACCAGCAGGACCGGGGACGCCGTTCGGCGCAGGCGGTGTCTGCGCGCCCGCAACGAAAATCGCGCCCGGAAGCGAGCAGCGACAGAATCAGGTACAAATGGTTTTCTTCGGAACGGTACAGTAGTAACTCGCGAAACGCCTCTCCCCTTGTGGTCAAGTCAGGTCGCGTCTGCGTGATCACAGAGCGCAGGGGTGGGTAGCTCTCGCTATTTTCAGGCAAATCAGGTCATTTTTGTATCAAATTGCTGGCCCGTTGAGGGATGACGAGGGACTGATTTGGTTTGTGATGGCATGTCGCGGGTGCGATAATCGT